>NZ_CP157575.1:300000-537500 GCF_051628905.1 Asaia sp. BMEF1
GTGCGCTCACGCTTTGCCTCTGCTGCGCAACGGTGCCTCCATTGTTTTCATTGGGTCGGTGGCGGGGCGGCGGGGGCAACCTGGTAATGCACTTTATGCGGGCAGCAAGGGCTTTATCCGCGCCTTCGCACGCACGCTTGGCACCGCACCGGACATCATGGAACGTGGCATCCGTGTGAATGTGGTCTCCCCTGGACCAATCGAAACTCCGATGACGGAGCATGCGACCAATAACCCCGAAATACGAGCCTATGTGGAAGGCATGGTTCCAATGCGGCGTTGGGGACACGCGTCTGAGGTTGCTGCGGCAGTGGCCTTTTTTCTGTCGGACGCTGCAAGCTTCACGACAGGGGCTGACCTGACAGTCGACGGTGGCATGAGCCATGTCTGAGACCAGATCTCTCATCAGTGATTGCCGCGTCGTGATTGTCGGCAGTGGTCCGGCCGGGCTTACGATCGCCCGTTTGCTTCAAATGCGCGGGGTCGAAGTCATGGTGCTGGAACGCGACCCATCTCGCTTTGCGCGCGGACAAGGTGGCTCGCTGGATTTGCATTTAGAGTCTGGACAGCGCGCGCTCGCGGTAGCAGGACTGACGGAACAGTTCTTGCGACGCTCCCGCCCTGAGGGACAGCTTTCACGTGTGTTCGATAGTCATGGCGTATTGCGATTTGAATTTCGTGCCGAGGATGATGAAACCAGTCGTCCTGAAATCGACCGGGCCGCTCTAAGAGATCTGCTAATCGAGACGCTCGCACCAGGCTCGATCCGTTGGGATACGCGTATTTCGAGTATCACCCGGTGTGACGAAGAACAGTGGGAGCTTTCATGTCAGGGCGGCAAGCGCATTAGAGCCGATCTGGTGATCGGAGCAGACGGGCTGCATTCTGTCATTAGGCCAATCGTGACCGACATCGGAGCTATCTATAGCGGAGTCACCTTCATCCAGAGCTGGATAGATGACGCCGAGCAGAAGCACCCCAGACTTGCGGCTCTGGCCGGGCCTGGGAATGCCATGGCGTTAGGGAACAACAAGGCCCTCATGATTCAACACAACGGAGACGGTCGGCTGTGCGTATATGCGGCGCTTCGGGCCAAAGAAAAGATCGCACATGATATAGCAGGGTGGCGTGATAATGAGCGTACGCGCGCATTTCTGCTACAGAGCTTCGATAGGTGGCCGCAGACATGGCGTGATTTGCTGGTTAACAGCGCAGCGATTTTTCAACCCTGGCCGCTATATTGTGCACCGGCTCTCCAGAGATGGCGGAAGACGACTAACCTAACGCTGATCGGAGATGCAGCGCATGTTATGCCACATTTCACGGGTAAAGGGGCCAATATGGCGATGCTGGATGCGCTGGAACTAACAGAATATCTGTTCGATGCCCGTTTCCAGACGATTGATGCCGCACTGAGGGCGTTCGAAACGCATATGCTTTCGCGCATGGAGCCGCTGATCAGGGATACCTTGGCTTCACAGGACCTCATGTTGGCACCTACCGCCCCGGAGGGGCTCTTGGCGGCCTTATGCAGGGACTGAAGATTGATCGGGCATCCGTGCCGCTTCTGCTTGACGATCCCCTCTGTCATGCGAAAGCGTCTGCCCGAGGACTTTCGTCTGATGTTCCAGTGGATCGCCCGAGACGGCTTCAAGGCTGATATCCCCGCTCTGCGGCACGAGTACCCGGTATTGCTGACGCTCGAGGACTGGGCGCTGCAACGCGCGTAGGATAGCCGCGAACGTCTGTCGTAGTCTGCTGATCGGATCGGTGGATAACGCGTAGCGAGACAAGATTGCCGAGAGACGAAAATTGACAAGCTTCTTTCGGTTTTTGACTCCCGGTTGCCTCTATTACCGGTAGTGCGGCCAGTGGGCGCAAAATATTGAAGACCGAGCTTATCATGCAGCCAGGCCCGGAGGAATTTTAAGCGCGCGATCTCCTCAGCGGAACCAGACAGTTTTGGCTATCGGTTTTTTTTTTGGAATGGTCGGCCTAGGGTTCAGATCGAGTGCCGCAAAGATTTGTTCATAGCACAGTGGACGTTTGTCCCGAAATGATGGGCGCAGTCGCATTCAAAACCGGAGCATAAAATTCGATACCACACGTTCGAGAGATAATCCTCTGCATCTATGAAAAGGAAGCATAGTAGTACATGTGACCGGCCTCTCTCTAAGGGCAGCATAGAGAGACCGATTTGTGTGAGTAGTACTCTGACGATGATGATCTACGCTCCTCCTTTGAGCCAGATTGCGGAGACCGTGCTGCTTTTATGGAACGTAACGGCGGAAGTGAGTGGACAGTCGCCTGATTTCTTTGCAGCCCGTATATTTATAAAGAAGATACTCTAGCGAGTTCATTCTCCAGTTTCAGTCTTCGCGGGGCGCAGCACGTCCGCGCTTGATCCCCGCACGATGGGATTTGCCGTCCATCCGGCGCGCGCGCGCCGCTCGCCCCGGGCGCGTAGGAATCCTGAACGCCTGACGGTGGGCAGCTTCGCGGATCATTGTGGTCAGACGTTCAATTGCGTCCTCGCGATTGCGGATCTGCGTGCGGAAACGCCGGGCCGTAATGACGACCACGCCATCTCGCGTCGCCCGGTTTCCAGCGATTTTCAGCAGTCGTACGCGCACCCGTTCAGGCAAGGACGTGGAACGCGCGGTATCGAAACGTAGCTGTGCTGCGGTCGCAACTTTGTTGACGTTCTGACCGCCGGGCCCGGACGCCAGAATATAGCTGATCTGAAGTTCGTCATCGGCAAGAGACAGGCCGGGGAGAATGGGAATTGCCATGACGCGCCCCATAGCATATCGCACCGCGAAATGCCCGCATGCGCTGTGTCTGAAGCGTTCAGGCGCTTCCCTAAAGAGGTCGATTACCCCGCATCCTCCCCTATGTGCCGGCCGCAGAGCATGCCTCTAACGCTATCGCATTTGGGCGCGATCGAGAGCGAGCGACCCCACTGGCTTCGCCATATACATTTCAAATAAGAAATTTAGGGTGCCCTTGGGTAAGTTCATTGTGATCGCGAATACTTTCATCGATTAGAGAACTTTCAGGTGCCCGCTTTGTATCATTGTCCCTTGGTGCGGCTCAAGCATTTCCACAATAAACAAGAAAGCGCACCTCAGAGACTGCTGACTCTCGCCGATGTACTCGAAGCCGTACAGCTGCGCCGCCTTCTTTGCGGACGCTTGCGGGCGTGAGCAGGTAGCCGCAGAGCGGACATCGCGTCTGAATGTATAACATGACAATCATACCCCGACATCCGAAACCGTTGTCCGAGCGACGACCGCGATCATCTCGCGCATCCACCGGTGCAACGGATGCGTGGCGGTGCGATCATGCCAGGCCATGGCGATGGTAAAGCCCGGGACGCGGATCGGCGGCGGCAGGATCTGCAACGCAAGGCCACGTCCCTGCACGATGCGGCGCGGCACGAGGGCGACCATGTCCGAGCGGGCGACCATCTCCGGTACCATCAGAAAGCCTGACGCCGAGAGTATGACGCGTCGGGCATGTCCCAGGGCCGTCAGCGCGACATCGGTCGGTCCTGAGAACCCGCCGCCCTCGGGGGAGACGATGATGTGTTCCAGGCTGCAAAACGTCTCGAGGTCAAGCCAACCCTGCAGAACCGGATGATCGGCCCTGCCGATCGAAACGTAATCTTCATCAAAGAGCGGCTTCATGCGCAAGCCGTCTGGAATGTCTTGCGGTATTGTCAGATACAGGTCTGCAAGGCCCTGTTCGAAAGGACGAATTCCGGCCTCAATGTTGGCGGTACGCTAGGCGATCCGTATCCCAGGCGCTTCCTTCCGCAGACGAAGGACCAAAGGCATCAGCACGGCGTACTGAACGTAGTCGCTGGCAACGATCGCGACAGTGCCCTCAGCCGTTGAGGGAACGAACGGGTTTGCGGTGGCCACCACATCGCGCACGCCGTCCAGGGCAGCGCGCAACGGCTGCCGCAGGGCGATGGCGCGGGCGGTCGGCACCATGCCGCGCGGCCCGGGCAGCAACAGTTGATCACCCAGCACGATCCGCAGTCGCGCCAGCCGCGCCGAGAGGGCGGGTTGGCTGAGGTTTAGCCGGCGCGCGGCACGGGTGACGTTTTGCTCGGTCAGCAGCACGTCCAGCGTTGCAAGCAGGTTGAGATCGAGGGATCCGATATCCATTCAGTGGATAGCAACACACAAATCATTCGATTTCAACAATACCTTATATCGGCGCATCATCCTCAGATACAGACCACGTAAGACATCGCCGACATGAGTTGCATCTTGAACGTCCAGGCCTATCGCGATCCCTGCGAGGCCTGCGATGAAATCGATGCCGTCTACGGACACCCGGCGATCGACCGTTCCTTTCCTTTCGCAGAGCTCAACGACGCCGTCCGGCTACAGAAGAGCGGCAGGCACTCCGGCAACGTCGTTGCCGAACTCTGATCAACGTATACAGTGGGAGCATCGGACCATGAACATACTTATCGTTTACGCGCATCCTGAACCCACTTCGCTGACACGGCAGATGGTCGACGTGACCGCCGAGACGTTGTCGGCAGCGGGACATACCGTGGTTCATTCGGACCTCTACGGCATGAAGTGGAAGGCGGTGTACGACGCCGCCGACTTCCCCATGCGTGACAACCCCGAACGTCTGTCTTTCATCGCGGAATCGGGACACGCTTACGCAAGCGGGCATCAGACGCCCGACGTGATCGCCGAGCAGCAGAAACTGCTCGCGGCTGATGCAGTGATTCTGCAATTCCCGCTGTGGTGGTACGGCGTGCCCGCGATCCTGAAGGGCTGGATAGAGCGGGTCTATGCCTTCGGTTTCGCTTACGGCTATCACAATGGCTCCAACCAGTACCGCTTCGGCGAGGGTATACTCAAGGGCAAGCGAGCGCTGGTTAACGTGCAGGCCGGCGGCCCAGCAGCCGATTACGGCCCGCGGGGCATCAACGGGCCGATCGAGCAACTGCTGTTCCCTTTGACTCATGGCGCGCTGTTCTACCCCGGCATGGAGGTGCTTCCAACGCATGCGGTCTACGGCGCGGGTCGCGTTTCCACGGCGGAAGAAGTGCAGGCGATCAGGGCAGCTTGGCGTAAGCGTCTTGCCGGGCTGTTCACAGACGCGTCGATTCCTTTCCGGTTACAAAACGGCGGTGACTTCCCCGATCACCACACCATGGCCGACCACGTCGCGCCGGGCCAAACTGGCCTCGCCGCGCACTTTTCCGACCGGGCCGACCCATGAAAAGCGAAGAAGCGCGGGCCGCGCTGCCGAGATGCTAAACCATAGCAAACCTAGACGCTGGCTGCGCTGGCATCAGAAGCCGCCGTTTGATCGCCACTCGCGCGAAATGGCACAATTTCACATGGCGCCGTCGGCTGCTTCCGCCTCATTGCAGACGTCAGGTTACGATCTTTGGTTTGTTCGAAGCAGACGTTGCCAGCAGCGCGCGAGAAACAGTCTGCACCAATCCTTTTGCAGTTTCGTAGCGTTCGATCGGCCGTCCTCAGACCTTTTCGGGACCGAGGACCTAGCTCAGGATTCTAGCGTCTTGGTCAAAATTTTATGACGCTTCAGCTTAAGGACAAGCAGAAGTTGAATGCCAATTAGAACACCTTCGGTCAGTCCCTTAGCGAAGTCGGACACATGCACGTTGCCAATAAACGGAAGTATGATTGCTGGGATCATGACGAAAAACATTAAACGGCGCGTTTTGGCGTCTTGCATGTGATCGATCCTTATCTTGCTACGATGACCGTAAGTAGATTTCATGCGAAAATAAAGTTTTTTCTAGGTGATCACGCTTAATCCGGCAACATGCGCAACGCGCTAAGTGGATCGCGCCGGGACTGGAAAAACGTCTGCTTTTGACCGCTCGAATCGAAAAGCCGACAGATCGCAGTCCCCCCATAGCTGCCGCCTCGCATCAAACCTAACTCCTCTCACCACGTTTTCTGTCCCGGAAGCGGTCATTATCGTGTCGGTGTCAATCAGACCGGCCGAGCCGCCCGATCACCCGTCCCGGAACCTCCGTTTCCGGAATGCCCTCGCCCGACCGAAGCCGAACGCGAGGCCGTGGCCGCGATGATGGCCGAACGCCGGGCCGAGGTGGCCGAGCGCGAAGCGCGTGAGACCAAGATCCGCAAGCACGGCAGCTACACGCCGCCAGGTGCCGAGGGGCTGACCGGCTGGGCGTTGCTCGACGCACTTAAAACCGATCTGCCGAACCTCCACGGGGATTTGCTGACCGTGACGCAAGAGCGGGTCGAGGAAATGCAGCGCCGGTTCGAGGCGGCAGAACGGTTCATGACAAGCGAGGCGCAGGCATGAAAAACCCAGCAAAGCCGGCCAATTTCGGTGCAAACGGGACTCGGGGCGTGGTAATGTCGGGCATGAGCGAAACGACGAAACGCACCCTCGGCGCGGACATGATCGATCTCCACGTGCCGTAGGCCAAGCACATCGATCCGACGCACATCGCGGCGCGTCCCGTTGATCAACAGGCGATGAGAGCGTCGAGGTTGGGCGCTGACGGCGGTGCAAAGCGCGAGACGACAAACTTTCAACAGTGGAAATTGGAGCGAGCTGTGCGGAGTGGAAAATGGCCCTGACGGTTTATAGCCGTTCCGACTTTGGCGTTTAATTTACCGGTCTCGAACTCGTGCGCGAAGTATGGCGCGGTCTCGCGTTTGAAGGGCGCTGAGATGCCCAATGCAACAATGCCTCTGCCCTTCCCAGCTGAAAGGGGCCATAACATCCTACTCGGATGGGGCTTAACTCCAGACGATGCGCCCAACTTCTGGTACGAAGCAAGTAATCATAGATTCCGGTTGGCTCTCGTATGTCAGCCGCACCTTTTTTGACGTTGCCAAACCCAACGCTGTCAGAAACTGCTCCAACTGGCCCAATGATGTAGGACTATTGATCTCGCGCGGATCCAGGTCGAATTCAATTTCTTCTCGGTTGAAGAAATGGCATTTCAGGCGCAACCCACCAATGACATAACACGCAGACACGGAACGGTGGCCACGAAGGGCGAGTGCCTCTGCCACATCGAGCGGTGGGGTTCTCAATACGCCATCAATAATAAAAGTGAGGTTATCGGGGTCCGATGAAACAATATTCCAAACGCTTATCCAGTCGTTAATATTGCAGTCGTGAATGTATACGTCTCGAAGGGAGCCATCGTACGCAAATCTCGGGGAGACTTCTGACCATTTCATGAATACAGAATAATGATAAAGACGAAATGGTGCAATTGAGAAGTTTATCGTCTAGTATGACCCTGGCTCGCATTTAGGCATACCTCGTGAGTACCCTCCCCTTACCCACTTGGCGCGACCTCGTGGACACGCTCGCCAGCCGAGACCCCGACCAGCGCGTCACCTACGACGACCCCGGGTTCTGGATCAGGCTTTGGTTGCACGGGGGGTATGCTGTGGCGGTTTTGGTGGAGCTCTGAGACGGACTTCCTCGTGCCGGTGGCGTGTCTCTGCTGTGGCGGGGGCTGGATGGGACCGCGTTAGGGCTCATCCGCCCACAAGCCGCCATGAATTTATTGCGTTAAAAGCTCAGTATTCCACGAATAATCATGTAGATTGAGAATGTTCTGTTAACCAAAATTTGGCGCATTACAATTCTGATTTCGTAGGACAGATGCAATGCGCTCATATCGACCACTCGCCGCAGCGGCTCTAGTTGCATCCCTGTGCTCATGTCATAAAAATTCCGAACAGTCAGCCGAGTTCACCTTGAAGAGCGTGAACTGCCATACCTCTGACAAGTCAGGGGTGTGCGCGGAAAAATACGGCGGGGGAAGCTTCGAAATCGCCGAAATCCCTGAAGAGTACCGGGAGCAGTTCCTAAGCGAGTGCGGCGCGAATCTCCCATGTGACGTTGTACTGTCAACGGCTCAAGGCGGGGGAAGCAGGCAAAATATCTGCAAAATCACGAGGTTTGCATGGGGGCTCACCGGATGAAGGCAATGGCGTAATTCGGCCATTCTCGCCCGCGATAAAGCCATTTTCTAGTAGGATTACTGAGTGTCTGGGTCCGGTCACTGACTGCTGTTCCGTAATGTGACAGGCGTATGAATTATTCCCGAATCGCAATAATTAACTTTGCGTTCGTTACAAAAGGGCGTATGCGCCCCGGCCATGACGAAATTTGTCCTCCTCATATGCGCGACGGTCCTTATGTGGGCGGCTACTTGCCTCCTCCAGTTCCTTGACCTTGAGGGAACCTGTCGTCTGCAGGATCGGCTTTTACTCATATCCGACGCCATGCTTGTCGCATGCGTTCTGGTGCTCTTGGCAAGGGTGGTGAGACCCAAGAAGCGCCCTGTGCACAGGTAAGGGCGTGAATATGGCCCGCTTAGCCTAATCTGATTATTCTCTGCACCTCACGAGTGATGTTTTGCGCTACTTATCTTCAAAGGTGTTCGAAAATTATTGATTTCGCTTGGAGAATTAACGAGGATTGACGTTAAACCTTCAGGATCAAAAAAATGTTCAAAAAACAGATCCCTTTTGCGGCAATGCTCATAGTATGCATGTCCATCGCTGGCCTCCGCGCGATGGAGATAGAAATTGATTACGTCACCGAAGAAAGGCTCTACTTGGGGGCTGCTTTTCTAGCCCTTTTATGTGCAATTCAGCTTTCGTCACGGCTTATCAGGGCGCATCGCTCGTACAAACGCCCCTAATTGATGAGCTCCGATCATGTGGCGCCAAATCAACGCGGAGGTGTGATAGAAATTCCGCCTGGGTGTGCTCAGTCACACAGATCACGCAAAGAGCTTACCCAATTAGGCATCGGTATTTGCCCTCCAAGCCTTTTTCAAAATAACGCTTTATTTAGGCGTCGCCCCGTTCCCTCCCTCCTGCACCTAGCAGCTGAGGCGGATAGCATTGCGATTGCGAGAGGCTACCGCTGCCTCTCCATCCTCTTCTGCAGGCTATCTGTTTTTAGACCGAGAAGAGACTCGCCTGCGATCCTGGTTATACTGATATGTTCCCAGCATATCCGACGTCCGCTCATCTTCCTTTGCTTGTTGGTAGCAGGTGTCTACACTCACCCCCATGGCGCGGCATTTAGCCATTTTCTCTTCGAAGCTCTCGCAAGCGGGTAAGGAAATAATTATCAGACCAATTACTATAAGGCGCGTAAACATTGCCGTCTTCCTCCATCGGCTATATTTCTACTGTAATAAAGGCGGATGTTTGTAGAATAAATGGCAAATATGAGGTTGGCTGCGTAGCGTGGGATCGCGCCATAGATTGAATGACGTTATCCGCGTTACGTCCATCGCCCTACAGAACATGCAGAGCCTAGCCTATCCCGAGCGAAACAAAGCCGCCACGCCTGCTGACGCCCTGGTAGACGTGGCGCGTCGCAGGCCAAGGGGGGGGGGATGACACCCCCTGCCCCATTGCCCGGCGTGCACGGAATCCCGACCACGTTTGATCGTGACGCGGCGCCATCCATGGCCTTTCTCAAGGTGCTGCCAGCCGAGCAACGTGGCGTGTTCCATGCATTGCTCGATGCGCTGAAAGCCGCTCGCAGTGCGGTTTTTCGCATTGGGTGCCAGGCACTGGATGAAGGCCAGATTGCACAAATGGCGTGCGAGCGTGTCGAGGTGCTGGGGCGCGTGCTCCCCGCGCTTCAGATCAGCGGCTTCATGCTTCAGGATCATGACGGCGCCTGGTACAGCCCGCATCTGGTGGAACGCGCTATACGACGCGCCGAGCGGGCCCAGGCCAGGGCCGAACAGGCACAACGGCTTGAGGCATTCCATGGACGGCAGGATGCGGGCGAGTTCGCCCCGACCGCCAGCGTCAAGGCCATGACCTCACGCATAAACGCGGCCAAAGGGGGGCGTCCGCGCAAGGGCGAAACCCCCGAGGAAGCCAAGGCCAGACGGGCTCATGAGGCCGTGCAGCAACGGGAAATGCGCCTGCTCACCCCCGTGGCTTCGACACCGGTACGGGAAACCGGAAACCAAAACCAGTTTTCAAAAGTGGTTTTGGTTTCCGGCGATTTAGGTTTTGAAACTGAAGCCTCGGTTTCCGTAGATCTAGAGTCAGAGAAACATATATCCCCTTCTAATTCTGATTCTACGAAACCCGCAGAAACCGAAACCGCGAAACCTAACGCGGGGGTTTCTGAGCCCCTGATTGCCCAGACCGTGGCGCGGGTCATGAAGCTGGGGAAGCTGCCAGAGAGCCAGGCAGGCTTTGCAAAAAGCATTTGCGGGCGGTTCCTGCGTGATGGCGTTCTGGCTGATGCGGTGGTCGAGGCGGTCAAGCGCCACACGGCAAAAATGGCCCTGAATGGCGATACCCCGCAGAAAATGGGCGTGTTCAAAAAGCCTATCGAACAGTTCTGGGCCGAACGTCAGGCCGGTTGCATTGAGCCCGAGCCCGAACAGGAAACCCCGCGTGAAGCGTGGGAAGCGCAGGCCCTGGCCGACTATGCCAAGGGGATGGAGATCTGGCGCGATGCATTCAGTCATCACCGTGATTTCACTGCCGTCACGCGGGCCTGGCCCGAATTGGCGGCAAAGCATGGCCTGCCGCCCTGCCCGTTCGACAAGGATGCCTATCTTGATTGGCACCGCCCCCGCGTCTGTGCCGCGTGACCGGCAACCGCCAACAGCAACCCGATAAGCGAGCCCCGCCCTGTTTTCCCATTCGCCACGCTACGCCCAGGATTGGGCCTGACGTGGCAGAAACCCCCAGGCCTGACAGACCTAGCGCCTAAGCGCGGGCCGTCCTGTCAGCCGATGAAGAAAAGCAACACCACACAAGTGGACTGCCCATGACGACTAGAAACCAGGTGCAAACGCCCCTGAACGAAAACATCATCCCCATGCTGGGCGCATGGGCTGACCGCTTCACCATGACGACCGAGGGAAAGGGAAAAGAGCAATTCGACGTTATGCGCCGTGGCGTCGGGCTTTACAGCCTTTTGCACAGCGGCACGATCACGCATCGCCATGTTGAGGCTGCCCAAAGCTGGGCGCGGGACGTTGAAACCGGAATCATGGGGGCCGCCGATCCTGAGCGGCGCTCGACCGGACAAGGCACGCTTGAGGATATGCTGATTGCACGGTCAGCCGCCGTGACGCGCTGCGAGAGCGTGCGCCGCAACCTGGGCCGCTATGCTGCCGATCTGCTCGTGCTCCTGGTGCTCGATGGATTGCCCGTGTCACGCATCGCGCAGATTTACGGGAGGAGCCGCCATAACGTGGCTGGGGCTGTTTCGCTCTTGCTGGACCAGCTGAGCGATTACTACGACATCACGCCTGCACAGCAGACATAGAAAAACACTTTGGGCTTTTGTGGCTTGCGAACGTGTGTGGCCAGCCAGCTCCTCAACAGCAGTGGGCCTGCATAGCGACTGACGAAAGCGGCAAAGCTGTGTCGTTCGCCCTGCCCCCACCCGGTCGAATTAGACAGATAAGTATGACACTCATCTAATCATGCGTTACGATTCCGATTCGACTAAGGATAGAGCCATTATTCAAGTCGAATCATGTGACCTTTTTGCCATGATTAGGAGACAAGTCATTCCGGCATTGCCGCGAAGACCGAGCCAAATCTACCTGATATGATTTCGACATTCTTTGTCACAGTCTTGCCTCTATACAGGTCGTCATCGGAAGACATTTGTTTCGTAATAAATCAAGAATTACGATCGGTTACAAAATGTCCGAGACCTTTTCGTCCTTCCTGCCGGAAACCCATAAGCCAGAACTCTTGGCGGGTACGAGCTCGCTCTCATATGAGGGCATGAATCACCCTTCGAGTGATGTCGTGCTATCCGCAAACAGCGTTGGCGGCCCCTCGGAAACCGCGTCATTCCCGGGCGGCACGTCGCATGCGGCAGACACGCAACTGGACGCCCTTCAGGCCAAGACTCTCTCGACCAACGACCTCGCCACCCGGCTTGCCACCTCCGCTATGTTGTCAGATCCTGCCGCACCATCAGCGGTAAACAGCAATTCGGCAGGCCCGGATATGACAGCAGGCCATGCTGTGGCGGATTTACTGGCATCGGCGACAGCGACAGCGACAGCGACAAAGTCGGGCGTAGCGGTTCAGAACGGTTAATACGGCGAGCTACCTTCTTTGCAGTTCCTGAGTCATGAGACCGCCATGCAAAAGGCTTACAGAGACTACGCTGCCACTCAAATCGGCAATGGCTGGTCCGTACAGGATTACCGCTGGAACGAAGCTTACAGCGACCGGGCATGGCGTGAATACGGTGATTTGATACAGCGCGCGACAAACCATGCGCCAAATGCAGATCTGATTCGCCAGATGCAGGATGATATCGGAAACACTAGCTCCCTGGCAAACGAACAACGCCGCATTGGTTATTCCGAAGTGGGCCGCGCCGCTATTGACGAGATGTACCTCAATGCGACCGGAGAAATGCCGGCGGGGCAAACCCAGTACGATTCCTACGCAGACCGGATCGCCAATGGCGCAAGCTACAGCGACAACTTACGTGTGCTCGCCTATGCTTGGGAAGGCAGCGAGGCAGTCGACACTCTCGCGCACACCGTTCTCGCTCGCGATCTGAGCACCGATGAGCGCTCTCAGTATCAGAGCCAGCTCGCCAATAATCAAAGCCTTTCCGACCTGCGTTACAAAATCGCTCATAGCGCTGCTGAGGCGGACAGCCTCAGAAATGCGGGAACGTTCCTGTTCGGGGCAGGCCAGACGATTACTACATCGGCATGGCTCGCTACGCAGCAGGACGCCATTGGCTCGGGTCAGGTAACCTATGAAAGCACGCTTGTCAGCGCGCAGCTTGCCCCTGCGGGACGACAGACCCTTCAGTCGGTCTATCAGGATTGGGGGCAGGGTCTGCCAACTGATGTGCAGTTAAAAACCATGGCAACGGCAATGTATCACCTGAACATCGCCTGGAACCGTGTTCAATACCAGAGCGCCGACCAGCTTGCCGCAGAAGCCGCCACCTATCACGCAATCGACGGCACGGCATCCTATGCCCAGCTGGTCGAGAACGTCTCCTATTCGGCCGATCAGGCTACAGCACTGTTAGCGAGCGCCCTGACCACCCCCATGATGAACGAGGCAGCATCCGCCGCCGAGTTCAAACGCGTGATCTCGATGGGGGGAGGCCTGTTCTTCGAAACCGTGATCGATCAGATGGATGTGCTGAACAATATCGATACGATCCAGAAGGAGAAGGAAAAGGAGCCCGATCCTTGCGATCCGGTGATTTTCAAACCTGCGCATGCCATCCTTGGAGAGAAGGGCGGTTTGACAGTCAGTAATAGTGAGATCGCAGCAGCTAATAACAAGCCGAATCAGTTCATGGCTGGTGTCGCTACAACCACTTGGTCAGACGGTGTGAAATGGACGTCTCAGGGTAACGGCATTCAGGCGCAGGGCAATCCGTTCGAGGTCTGGGACGCTCAGCGGCTCAAGAAAGAAGGCTATGAATGGCTGGCGGATTACCGAGCGGAACGCAACAACTGGAAAGCCTTCGATGAGTGGAACGAAAAATCAAAAACGGCGGTCAGTGACAAGACCATGGATCTAAAGGGCACGACGTATCAGAACATGACCCGGCTCAAGGGACGTATCCTCGCCAATGTCGAAGCTATGCGCCGCTATGGTGCCGACGGTGGGCCATATCGCGGCTCCGCCGACCCGAAAGATCCAAAAAATGGAACGAGCTTGGAATTCACCAGAGAGAAGATTCAGAACTATGTTCTCGATCTGGGTGTGCCAGCAGAGCCGAGCAACGATCAGTGGCGAGCGATCTGCCAGGCCCTGAAAATTGCCAAGGGCCGTGTTGCCGCTGACCCTGAAACGAGCGCCAAAACCATCGACTTCAGGATTGCAGACATCGCATGAGCATCCTCATTCCTTTCTGGCAGATCCCCACTCGCTATGCTCAAGTCATCCGTACCAAAAAATATGTGGCCGTGATTTGCAAGGAGACATGGGGTGGGCTTCACTTCTCCCGCTCTGGCTGGTCGACGTTCATCCCTCGCAAGCAGGTCACGACGGAATGGATCGGGGCTAATCTCAAGAAAGCACTGTATAGCAGCGAGGATTTCGGGGCTTACTTGCCCACACCTATTCCGGACGAACCCTTTGACACGATGAAGCCAGAGTCAAACGCTAAATCCCGTGAGTTCTGGTTGCGCATCCAGCAGGAGTTTGGCTTCAAGGATTTCCTGACGACCATGTCAAAATCGGCAGGTATTTATATCAACTGGCCGGAAGATCAGGGAGATCAGGTTGAAATGCTCTCTACGCGTGGTCGCGGTGGTGGCTTTTCCGCCTGGGGCACCAATGAGAATTTCGGCAAGGTCTTTCATGCCTCGATCAATCTGAGCGATCTCGAATTCGGCGAGGTGGCCGTGCAGGCGTTGGACCGCTGCAAGCCAAATTATGCGTAAGGCTCCCCTTACAGCGCGATCTCAAAAGCAAAAAGCCTGACTGTTGGGGGGTGACGGTATTTTCTACTTTTGGCCCAGTCAGCTGGCATGGCTGTGTCCTGCAATCCAAGTCTCTTCGACGCATATAGAGGAATGACAAACCACGCCTCTATTTGAGGCGACCGTGGAAAATCTGTCGACGTGTTACAGCAACCGACAGTAGCCGCGTAAGCTCTGCGCAGGCGTTTGACCAGTACCAAGGTCCACGCCTTTTTTATTGGCGTTCGCGTTTTCCCATAAAAGCAGATCATGACGCGGTGAGGGTCGCGACCCTGCACGCCGTCTTATGGACCAGCACACGCCGCCTGCATGCCCTCACCGTGCCGGTGGAGCAGGGTTACGCGGTAGATCTGGGCGATCACGTCACCCTGACGCTGCCAGAACACCCCGACCGCACACTCTCAGGCCTTGTCGTGGACGAGCAGCTGCGGCCCGGCGAAGCAACGATCATCCTGCAGGATCTTGTGGGGGATCAGGGATAGTTGGATCGGGCTCGATACGAACCTGCATCCAGAAAATATATGAAAATGCAGCTCCGTCATTCATCGGCCAGACGCCGGGTGCATTTCGTGCTGTTATGTTGCGCAGCAGGATCCAGCTTCTTGAACAGGAAAGTCATGACCATTCGATCTCTCTCTGCCTTGCGCCGTTCACTTTTCGCTTTTGCCATAGCGGGTGTCGTCACGAGCTTGTCGGCAGCCTGCGCCCAGAGCGCGACGACACTGGGCGGGGTAAATACCTCGTTCCATCTTTTCGGATCGCATGATGTGCAGGTGTCATCCTTTACCGATCCGGATCTCCCTGTGACGTGTTATCTCTCGCGTGCCCAGACCGGCGGGATCAAGGGGGCGGTCGGGATCGCGAAAAACCCGACGCGCTTCTCCCTTTCCTGTGTGAAAAGCGCTGGGGTACCGACCGACATCACCAAATTGCCCAAACAGCAGAACATTACGAAACTGCGTAACTCTTTCCTGTTCACAAACCTCGTCATCACGCGAATGATCGATCAGGAACACAGCGCTGCGGTCTATCTCGTGACCAGTCAGGGCCTCATAGACGGCTCGCCCGCAAACGCGATCTCGGCCGTTTCATGGTAAGGGATAGTGTGGATTCCTGATGCCCGCCTGACCTGTAAACGCCAGTGGTCTGCCACCACGATGGAAAGGTACCTCCCGTTGCGAAAGGTTCTACTCGTATTCGCGGCGCTTGTTTTGTCCGTAATGTCGCTGGCTTCGCAGTCAGATGCTGCAACAACGCCCGCGCTCTATCTGATGCCACGCGGATACAAGCCCGAACATACACCAACTTACGCTCAGACCACCGCGCAAGCCTGTCGGATTGTCCTTGATGATGCCCACGTGGTGGTTCTTCACGACCTGATCCGCCCTGTAATGGGGGCCGCAGCTTTCCGAGCAGGTGATGACAGTTATTCCAGAGCATTACCGGTCATGATCCTGTCGCAGGGGGACGATAAACCGGACTGGGTCGCCTATCGCTCACGGACACGACAGAATGAGATTATATGGAAGACGGTCGGCCCCCCTTCCCATTGGACTGAAGTTTCCGATGAAACTCATCTTTATGAGGAAACAGACAGGATTTTCACAGATCCGACCTTGCCACGCCGTGAAGGTACGATGTGCGGCCTTTTAAGATGGCATTTTCAGCACACGAAAGATCTTTTCCGCACCGATTAAGGTCATTTCGCTCGTTTCCCGTTCAAGCCGCCCAACCGGGCGGCTTTTTCTTTGCCTGCCCGCCTCCCCGTTCAACAGGACAGATCGCCATGGCCAGACTAGGTGCTTATCCGCGCATTGCGACGCTCGACGGGTCGGAAGTGATCGTGGTCGAGCAGCAGGGCTGCACGCGCTCGATACCGCTCAACAGGTTTGCGCCTGCGGTGCCGGACAAGGACGCAAGCGGGGTGTTCTTTGCCGATGACGGGGCCACGGTCGGGCGGATCGGCGACCGGCTGTTCATTGGGGCGGCGGCGGATAACCAGGGCCAGCGCAACCGCGATACCACACGCAATGACTGGCTTTCGCAGATCATGGGATCGACCTCGATCGGTGCCTGGGGGACTTGGACGAGCACATTCGCCGCCATCTCACGCTTCGGGGCCATTGGCATCACGGGGGCGTCGCGCACATCCGACAGCCAGAAGCAGAGCAGCTATATGGGCTTTGTGCCCTTGGCAATCGGGGTAGCGGCCTGGGGTGTGGCGGACGAACCGCAGAACCCCACCACCGCCACGGCCTATGCCTATTATGGCGAGGGCTGGCGCATGGCGGGCGTCAATTACCAGCCGAGCTTCGTCATGGAGCTGGAAACCGTCAATATGGGCGGCCCAGCGGCGGGCATGTCCACGCCCTACCATCCCAATTGCGGCGGCGGCACCCATGCCATCCAGATCGGATCGGGTGGCGGGCAGACCGAAGGGTCGAGCGATGCCGAGGCCGGGATCGTGTTCGTGCGTAATCCCTCCCGGCATAAAAGCGGCATCATCTTCGCCAATGACAGCCTGACCGGCACGAATGGCACAGACGGGTACGGCACGGCCATGGCCATGGGTGCGCGTCAGGGCATCGAATGGCGTACGGGCGAGACACGTGAGAATGTGCAGGGTCTCGATTCAGGGGCCATGCTGTTCTCGACCGTGAGCCAGACGAAAAAAGGCCAGCGCCTCAAGTTTTCCGATGACGGCGTGCTGATTATCAACATGTCCGGGCAGCTCCTGTTTTCCATCTCACCCAATGCCTCCCCCACCAACACGCTCAACATCCAGGCGGGCAGCGGGCAGGCAGCGGCGGGGCTCGACGTGCAAAAGGGCGAGAACGGATCGGCCAATCTGGGCCTCTATCCGGGGCCGGGCGGCGAGTTGCAGATCGCAAGCCCGGTCGTACGGCAAGGCGCTCGTCTCTCGCTCAACGATCAGCCGGTGCAGTGGCTGCATATCAACGTCAACGGCCAGTCGCTGCGCCTGCCCCTGTTCACCCCCGAGCAGGCGGGAGGCTGAGCTATGGAAGCCATACTCGATTCCGGTTTCTGTCCCATTGTCGACAGCACCGGCAGGCTCTGCGCGTTCGGGTGCGATAATGCCTTTCTCTCCGCCCGGCTGACCGCTTCAACCTCCATGCCCGAGCTGCCGGTGAGTAACCTCGCCACGCCGCAAGGTGCCCCTGCGACCGCATGGCGTGCGCCGGGACGTGTGGCCGCGGTCACGCTCGAACCGGGCGGGGTGGTGGACTGGCGGTGTTTCTCGCTGCATCGCACCAACCTGACCGGCACCGCGCAATGGTCCGTGAAGATCTGGCGCGGCGCGACATTTGCCGATGATTCGGGGTTGCTGGCCGCCGATGTGCGCGACGGGCAAGTGGTCATGATGCTAGATGCTGCAACACCGGGCGACCGGGTCACGATCCTGATCGCCGATGCGCAGAACCCTGACGGCTTCCTGTCCATCCCGCTGGCCTATGCCGGGCCACTCTGGCAGCCGCAGCGCAATATGGCCTGGAGCAGCGGAGAGAGTGCCGAGAGCGGGGCCGATACGGTCACGAGCCTGTCGGGCGTGGAATACGTCACCTTGCGATGGCAACGGCGCGTGCTGCGCATCGAGCACCAGTCTCTCGGCACCGAGGAACTGCCACAGAGCCGCGCCATGCTTGCCCTCGGGCGAACAGGAGCGAATATCCTGTTTCTGCCCGATCCGGGGGCGGGCACGCGCAGTGGCGATGCGGTGTTCGGGCGGATCGAGGCGGGCGAGATCACCTCATCGGCAGGAGCGGCCAACCGCCGCGCCCTCACTCTCACGATAAGGGAGCGATTATGATGGCAATGCTTGGCAATTTTGTGCTAGAAAGCGCGAACAATCCGGGAACAAGCGCGTTCATCCTGAGCGGTGCCCCTGCCGGGCGTCGCAACTGGTCGGGCGCGTTCCCTGATGGTGAGGTCTATTACTTCGCCGATGACGGCACCCAGGCCGAATGGGGCATCGATCGCCTGATGCATGGCATACCGGCCAGCATTTCACGCGATACCGTGCTCGGCACCACGCAAGACAAGACGGCACGTCTCAACTTCACCGGGACCACGTTCGTCTATCCCGCCCTGCCCGCCGAATATGCCGTGCCCGTGCCGGTGATACAGGGCATGAGCGTCGTGCCCGACCGTTCATGGAACGCCCGGACCATGACGCTGGGCAGCGTGGATATCACCCTTACCGGCCCTGCCCTGCGCGCCGAGTTCAGTGCCACGTTACGGCTCACCGATACCGGGGCCAACGACACAACGTGGCAGGTCGCACGGGCGATCATGGCAATCCACACACTCGATGCCCAAGGTAACGCGTCCGCCCAGACCACTGCGGCGGCGGGGAGCAATCTGCGCATCGACCGTTTCTTTTTCCTCGGCATGCGGGCCTCGACGCTGGCCCATGCCAGCCCCGGTACGACGCTGCGCCTTGTGGCCAGCGTGCAGGTGCCGGGCAGTTCCAGCGCCTCGACCGTGTTCGGCATGGCGCTGCAGGACGGTGCGTTCAACTGGCTCAACAGCTGAGCCTTTCCCCTGCCCGGTAGACGGGCAGGATCGACGGAGACATCATCATGACATGGCGACCCAGCGCCAATATCCTCCGCCCCGGTTACGGGGCGGGTGGAGGCGCTTGCCCTTCTTCCAGATCCGCCCTCGTCTGGCCCTCTGCGGCCCTTCATAGCGGATGCGATTACAGCATCGATTTCGACAGCCTGCTGGCACCGGGCGAGTTTATCACCTCTTTCGAGTTCGCCGCCGGTTCGGCCGCCGATCAGGCCTGGATCAACCTCTTCGGCACCATAGCCACTGCCTGGCTGCGATGGAAAAGCCCCGGCCTCCACACCGTGGTCGTCTGCGCGCTCTCCAGCCACGGTAACAGCTATCAGGTCGACATTGCCATTACGGTCGGCACACGACCCACGCTCTTTCCCGTACCTCTCCCGCCCGCACCGGAACCCCCCACTGCCACACTGACCAGCGAGGCAATGGATGCATGGCTCGGCTCCCTGCCAACAGACCCCGGCGAGACCGGAACAGGCTGGTGGAACAATGCGGGCATACCGACACGAACAGGAAATCTGTCATGACGAAACCATCCTCTCCCTGGGGCGCAAGGCTGCTCATGACGGGCCTCTTGCTGTTCATGATGCCGGGGGTTCAGGCCGCGACGCAATTCGTGCCGCCCAACGGCCTGCCGCTCGATACGCCGCTCGGGCCGGATCGTAACGCCGATGGATCTGCTGCGATCTCGTTTCGCACCATGGGGCGGGATATCGCGAAGAACGCGACCGACCTGACCAATCTGCGGGAGACGGCTGTGACCAAGGAGGCTCTGGCCAGTGCGCTCACCCCGTATCTGACTGGCAATTCTGCGGATGCACGCTATGCCACGCCCTCCAGCGTGACAGCGGCGGTCAAGGTCGAGACTGATCGCGCTACGAGCGCCGAGCAAAGCCAGGCCAGAGATCTGGCAAACCTGCGTGATGCCGCCGTGACCGGGGAGGCTCTGACCGCGAGCCTCGCTCCTTACCTAACCGGCACTTCCGCCGATGCCCGCTACGCCACGCCCGCCAGCGTGACAGCAGCGGTCAAGGCCGAGACCGATCGGGCAACGAGCGCCGAGCAGACCAAACTAGATAAAGCAGACGCCGCCGCGGCCTATCTGCCGTTTGCCGGTGGAGACACGACGGGACCGGTCAACGGTCTGTCGGTATATCGCAATCTCTTCGGGTCCAGCGCCTCCGGGGCAAGTGTCATCCTGACATCGGATAATACCGGCGTGCTTACCGGCGCGAATTGCTTTGTCATCCCGACCGGTGGCGTGACGCGGATGGATGTGACCGTGGTCGGCATATCGAGCAACGGAACGGACGCGGTGCTACAGACCTTCTCCGGTCTGGCAGCGCGCAACATTGGCAGCGCGGCGATGCTGGCGCGTGCAGGCAATGACACAACCTACCCCGCTTTCGGAAGCTCGCAAGCGTGGTCGGTCGTGCTGGGCGTCGATGCGCCGACAAGATGCGTCTCTCTCACCGGCAAAGGCGCCGGCACAGGATCGTGGAAATGGCGCGCTTCCATCCGCTACGAGACGCTTGTGCCGTGAGGGTTGTGGGGATCTGTCAGGGCGGGATTTGTCTGACCGCCCGCTCTCAATCTCTTCGAAAACCGCACCGGGAGAGCGCAGCCATGCCTGAAAACCTCACCCCGCAGCCCTGGTGGGTTGCGGTTCTCGGCGGCCTGCTTTTCACCATCCGCTGGCTGATCGGCTTCGGGGCGTCGAGCGCGAAAGCCACCATCGAATCACAGCGTCAGGACCTCGACCGGCTGAACGCCCGCGTGGACAGGCTGGAAGAACGCGAGAAGGAGTATCTCGCGTTGATCGAGGAGTTGCGGGCGCAGAATGCGATCCTGCGCAAGGCTTTTGATCATAGGGGTGTGGTACGCCCTTCACCTTAACGGAATCTTCTGACCTTGGACTAAAGCGTTGCTGCCAGATACATCATACAGGCAGGGAAATTTACGGTACGGTCCTGAAGATCAGAAGGAGGAAAAATGGCTGACGAGGAAGGTATTTTGCCGCATGAGGATGACGTTTTCGGTAGTCTTAACCGCCTCAATTCCTTGCTCGAGAAGCTAGACGAGCGGGCACTTGTTCTCTCCCTTGCGGCGTTCGCCGAAGAGGAGTTGCGTGATCTAATTAAGGTCTACCTTATGCCAGGGGAGGCCGCTAACAAGATGCTCGAAGGGTTCAGTGCGCCGCTAGGTACCCTATCGGCACGAATAAGGATGGCACAGGCTTTAGGTTTGCTGACGCCGCATCAGGCGAATGATCTTGACCGACTAAGGAAAATTCGAAACGAGTTCGCACACAGTTGGGAGCCGGTATCGTTCACTGACCAGAGGATCGCCACCCTTATTAGAGCCCTGAACTTTCACTCGCTCGATGACCATTATCCAGAAACACCCCTCGACAAGGTACGAACGTCGATCGGCCTTCTTCTTCTCGAACTCAGAGTTACTGCTCAAAGGGTGCGGAAACGTGGTGGCGCAACGCTGAGGGGGCAGCACATTATAGCTGGGGTTCCGGGTGATTTGGATGAACAGATGACGACATGTAGGCGTCGCTTGACAGAGATCCAGGAAGAGCTTGGATCGGCGAGTGGAGATCGACGCCGCTTCCTTCTCGCGGCTAGGCACCGGTGGGAAGGTATGTTGGAGATTGTTCGGCTTAACGCGCCACGTGCGAGGCAGGATGAAGTGAGAGTAATTCAGTCCGAATTGAACGCCTGGACTCGGGACCCTGATTACTGATGTCTGACCACGACAACTGAGGTAAAGGCACCGCTTGCTAGGAGGCGACCGGATCGATTTGTAATCATAACAAATCGGACTCGGGAGTGGGCCCTATAACTCGCTAGACTTGATATCCAAGCCGCCCCACCTGGGCGGTTTTTTCGTTCTGGAGACTCATCTGATGAGCAATGCGCTCAACATTGCCACGGCGCTTTTGCGTCGGGACGATTTCGAGGGGCTGCGTCTTGCGCCCTATCTTTGCCCTGCGGGGTACTGGACGATTGGCTATGGCAATCGTGCCCTGACCGATGGGTCGCCGGTTACGCGGCTGACGGAGCCGATCAGTGAGAGTGAGGCCGTGGCCTTGCTGGAGCGCACGGTGGCCGGGTTGCAGCGGGTTCTGGCTGATATGGTCACCGTGCCGCTTCTGCCCTGGCAGGAAGGGGCTTTGCTGTCCTGGCAGTATAATGTCGGGAGTGCCGCTGTGCGGGGTTCGACATTGCTGCGGCTGCTCAACCAGCGGCTCTACACGGCGGCGGGGCAGCAGCTTCTGCGGTGGGACAAGGCGACGGCGAATGGCCGTCTGATTCCCCTGCCCGGCCTTCAGCGTCGCCGCCGTATCGAGCTTTCTGTCTATCAGGGCCGCCCTGTTTCGGGTGTGCCGTTTACGGTCTGATCGACCGCCTCTTCTCTTCCCCACAATCGACTATGAGGACACACTGCCATGACATTAGACTGGCAAAGCCTTTACGCGTCCGTACTCCCGTTCATTCCGGCTGAGATTGCGGCCGATCTGACGCTGATCGGTACGTTTCTGGTTTCGCTCTGCGCTGTGATTGCACGGTTCTGGCCAAAGCCTGCGAAAGGTTCGAAGTGGCTGACCATCTATTGTTTGGTCAATCGTATCGGCATGAATTCTCGGCACGCCGTTAATCTGAACAACGATTAGGCTCAGGCCTCATAGCCAAAACAAGACTGTTGCGGCGAGGCAGACTGCGGAGAAGAAGACGGTCGGGCGTCTGTCGTAGCGTGTTGCGACCCGTCTCCAGTCCTTGAGCCTGCCGAACATGATCTCGATACGGTTGCGTCTTTTGTATTTCCGTTTGTCTTATTTGACCGGTTCTGAACGAGATTTTCGGCCAGGAATACAGGGTTTGATCCCTTTCTCCTCCAAGGCATCCCTGAACCAGTCAGCGTCATAGCCCCGGTCTGCCAGCATCCATTCGGCTGATGGCAGACTGTCCAGAAGGGCAGCGGCACCAGTATAATCACTGATCTGACCTACTGTCATGAAGAAGTCGAGCGGACGTCCGTTCCGGTCAGTGACAGCATGCAGCTTCGTATTCATCCCGCCTTTGGTCCGCCCGATCAAACGGCTTGGGCCCCCTTTTTTAACCGCAGGCTCGAAGCCGTGCGATGGGCCTTGAGATTAGGTCGCATCAATCATGATTGTCTGAGGCTCTGCCTTGCCAGTAGCCAATCCCTCCATCATGCGGATGAAGATCCCCATAGCACTCCAGCGCTTCCAGCGGTTGTAGAGCGTCTTGTGTGGACCGTATTCCCGAGGCGCATCACGCCAGCGCAGACCATTTCTGTTCACGAAAATGATCCCGCTCAACACACGACGATCATCAACGCGAGGTTTGCCATGCCTCTTCGGGAAAAAGGGCCGCAAACGATCCATCTGCTCTTACGTCAGCCAATACAGGTCACTCATCTTCAGTCTCCTCACAGAGCCTGAATCAGATCTCCGCCATCAAATCAATGGGTCCTGAGCCTAGCAGGGGTCCCGACTGTGCACGCTACGTCTGCTTCGAGGAAGCCTTGGGCTACGCTATAGCGTCCGATATGAGCTCGGGAGTTGACGGTCTTTGGGCTTCCTATTCCTCCTCATTCAGTCGCATCATCTCGGCGAAGGCCTTTGATCACCAGCATAATGGCCGCACGTTCGCAGGATGATCCGGCAGGCGATAGTCCACCATCAAGAGCCAACGTGGCGAGGCCGTGAACAGCGGCCCAGCAGGCGAGTGTCGCGGCCTCAACGTTATCGGGCGCGACTTGCCGAACCCTTCGGACCATGACGCCATATGCATTGTCTTCAACAGGTGGTGGCCCGCCATCATGTCCGGCGAACATCAGGCGGAAAAGCTTAGGCTGACTCCGGGCGAAAGCGACATAGGCCTCGCCCTGTGCAAGCAGGGCCTTTTGGGCATCCGGCTGTTGATCTGCCGCCAGTAATACTTCGCGAAGCATCTCGAAGCCATGCTGGGCTACAGCGGCCAGAAGAGCCTCCTTGTCTCGAAAATGTCGGTAGGGCGCCATAGCTGACACGCCAGCCTCGCGAGCTACGGCGCGCAGCCCCACTGCCTCTCCTCGCTCGAGAGACGCCAAAGCTGCGGCGACAAGGCGTGTCCGCAGAGCGCTGGAAACGGAATCATTCATGTTTACAATGTACACCAAACTCAATACGCTTACATTGTAAACTCCATGGAGCTGCATCATGCAAGCCGCAATCAACCGCCAATCCGTCGACCTTTCTGCTTACCCAGATCTCGTGATGATCATGCTCGGTTTCCGGATGCGAGGCTTGCGCAGCCTGCCTGCCATGCGACGGATCGGGCAGGGATTGGCGCAAATGGCTCGTGATCGCCCAGATGGCCTGCTTGCTGACGAGGGGATGCGGTTCAGTTTGACGCATATCGGCTTTCGTCAATACTGGCGCGATATGGATGCGCTCGAGCGTTTTACGCGCAGCGAACCGCATGCCGACTGGTGGCGCCGTATACGAGAGATGACGGCGGGTGCGGGTTTTTGGCATGAAACCTATCACGCCCGTGGCGGTATCGAGGCCGTATACGTCGGGATGGATCAACCTGTTGGCTTGCAGCATTTCGCCCCTGAGAGAAGCCCAACGGGGCCTTTCGCCTCGGCTCGGTCGAGAATTCAGGGGGGCGCTGCAAACGCACCAGCGCAGCACGCGCCTGAACCAGTGGAATGAATGCGCTCCGGTATCCCTAATATCGACCTGAATATTCTCGACTGACCCCAATAGCCGACGATGATCTCAACCCAAGCCGCCCCAACCGGGCGGCTTTTCTCGTTCTGGAGACATGATTGATGATCGCTTCATTGGAAATCGCTCTGGCGCTTCTGCGTCGGGACGATATCGAGGGGCTGCGTCTTGCGCCCTATCTCTGCCCGGCCGGGTATTGGACCATCGGGATTGGCAATCGCTTCCTCGGTGATGGCTCACCCGTCACGGCTGTCACGAAACCCGTTACAGAAACCGAGGCGCTCGATCTTGCAGGCAAAACGCTGGCCGGGCTGCGCCAGACACTGCTCGAAGCGGTGCATGTTTCGCTGGCTCCGTGGCAGGAGGGGGCGCTCCTGTCGTGGCAGTTCAATGTGGGCAGTGCCGCCATGCTGCGGGTGTGCCGTTTACGGTCTGACTGACCGTCTCTCTTCTTCCCTACAATCGAATATGAGGACACACTGCCATGATATTGGAGTGGCAAAGTCTTTACGCGTCCGTACTTCCGTTTACTCCGGCCGAGATTGCGGCCGATCTGACGCTGATCGGAACGTTTCTGGTTTCGCTCTGCTCAGTGATTGCGCGGTTCTGGCCACGGCCTGCGAAGGGCTCAAAATGCTATGGACTATACAGGCTGGTCAATTGTATCGCCATGAACAGCGGGTACGCGACCAATATCGATGATATATCGACACAAGAGTAAGGCTCTCGCCGCGTTCAGTCTACAATTTATTCGGCAAGTCTTATGTGAATTAGAGGACGGATCTGTAGATGAAAGCAGGCATGATTATTGAAAGTCGCTTTCCCCGGCATGCCTAACGTTCGCGCACTCATCATGCTATCTTAGTCAAGCGTAGCGACCGTGAATAATTTAGCGAGATATTATAAACTTCCAACTTGCCGCCGCACCTCTTGTCGGCTCACTCGGCATAGAGGTGGACCCTTCCCTTCGGACGGTTTTCGGGCGTGATAAGCTATAACCAGTCGTTGTCATGCTGCCTGTTTTACGGCATTGCTGCTGACCACTGGGTCCGGGATTAACCTCGGACCCAGTGGTGGCGGTTCTTCATGATACGCCTCATCGGGCGTTCGACCAGCCAAAGCGGAATGAGACCGCTTTCCGTTGTGATGACTGATCCATGCCGTAAGGCCGGTCCGCAGTTCCGATCCGGTCTCAAAAGCGTGCATATAGGCGCATTCCTGTTTCTGCGACTGCCACAGGCGCTCGATAAACACGTTGTCGAGCGAAGGTCCGCGCTCGTCCATGCTGATGCGGATCTGGTGCGTCTCCAGCACTTCCGTGAACCGGAGTGTCGTGAATTGCGAACCTTGATCCGTATTGAAAATCTCAGCCACACCACAGCGCATCTGGACCAAACGGAGAGCCTTGATACAGAACTCCGTATCAATCGTGTTCGACAGCTGCCAAGATAACACTTTGAGCGTGACGCAGTCTCTGAAGGCAAGCAGATGGAGAAACCCTTCCCGCATCGGGATGTGGGTGATTTCCGAGGCCCAGACCCGATTAGGGCATCGATCACCACATCCCGCAGTAGATACGGATATTTCCTATGCGCCGGGTGCAGAATGGTCGTGCGTGGCTTCTGATAGACCGCCCGCACCCTATCCTTGCCATGAGCCGACGGCCCGTTTGCGCCCTACACCATGGCCGGGCCTACGAAGATACCCCGTCACCTATATTATGATGCTCAAACAAGCTGTAATGCCACTATCGTTAGTCACACCCGAATGATCAGTTTTCTGGACATAGCGGTCTGGCGTCAATCCAACTGGTACATCGCTTTACTTTCTGCCCTACGCGATATTGAAGCCGAATGAGGAACGAAAATAGCCCTCAGATGCAAAAGTGCTCGGGTCTGCAGGGTAAGGTTCAGACCCTATCTATTTGACAGTCAAAGTCCATCTGCCTGATGGCGATCGCCCTGCGACCAAATGCGTCGATGGCTATGCGCGATTGACGCTATCGCCTTGACACTGATCGTTTACCTCTCGACACTCATAATACCAAGGGTTGACACGGGTCTTGAGCGACAAGAGCTCTTTTGCCTTCAGATTGGATGAGCCCGAAAGTTCATTGTGATAGTAAAGAGCTTCTGCTCCGTATTTCTCAATGGTCTGCGACGCGTCGATTGACTGAGGAGGCGGACCTTCAAGCCATCTTGCGAAAGCGGAAAGAAACGCTGCGGCCTTCACCGGCTGGTCATCGACGATATTATAGACGCCAGCGGGCGCTGAGAGCGCGGCTATCGTCGCATCTGCGGCATCCTCGACATGGATGAATGAGAATGTGCCGTGCCCTTTGCCAAAAATCGGGCATTGACCGTCCCTGACGCGATCACTGAAAGGGCCTTCATTCCAATACCATGTGCCGGGGCCATAAAAGAAGCCGTAGCGCAGGGCAACGGTCTCAAGAGAGGCTGAGGTCAGCACACGCCGCTCTAACTCAGCGTACATTCGAGAGCTCTGGCCGATATGTCCTGGCGCCTGAGTGCGCAGATCTGAGTGCTCTGTCGCCAGTTGGCCCTCTCCATTGAGGTAGAAGCCCGAGGATTGCTGTATATAGCGTCTGACTCCATGGGCCTGAGTTGCTGCGAACAGATTTCCCCCGCCCTCGAGGCGCAATTTGCGGTCAAACGGCAGACGGTCGGGCATTTCAGACGGATCGGATGGCAATGAGGTGAGCTGGTCGATAACATAGTGAGGCCGCGATCGGCTCAGTGCGTCGAAAACACTCTCGCGATCCAGAGCGTTACCGATAACCGGCTTGCCCCCCAGGCTCTCAATGTATTCAGCACTTTCGGGCTTGTTTGCTAAGCCGTAAGTTTCATAGCCAGAGGCGACGAGACGCCGCATAAGGGGACGACCCAGCGCGCCGCTTGCTCCTGCAACAAAAACTCTCATAATGCAGGTTCCTCAGCGGCTAGCAGGTAGGACGAAGGGCGTAGCGCTATCCTTGACGAAAAAAGCCAGAAACTTGGCAGGTTCGGTCTGGCTGGCATTACGACCGACAAGATGTACGTCGTCTGGTCCTTCGAAAAAGACCTGTCCTTTGCCCAGCGTCACCTGTTTCTGACCGCGAACCTGCATGACGACCTTGCCTTCAAGTACGTAAACAAAAACGGACGCATTGTGGCGATGGATCGGATCACTGCCACCGGGCGGGTAATCGACAACGAGCATCGCGCCAGCCTTGCCGGGAATGCCGGCAAGCTCATGCGACATGAGAGGTGTCACCTTGGTTTCGGCCAGAGCGGACGATCCGGACACTAAAAGCAGGGTCGCAGCAGCATAGAGAAATTTATTCATGGTAGCCTCCAGATATTGTTTTTTTTTCACGTGACTTGTTTTTTCTTACTGCGCCGACGCGCCGTGTTTTCAGGCGCTGTTCAAACCATGATTGCGCTTCGTCGATGAATTGCGGCGGCGCTTTATCGCGAACCAACCCAGCCTGATCGGCAAGTGTGGTCTGGGCTAGTTCATGCCTCATGGCTTGTTCGGCTCGCAGCATGGCAGCATGGATGCCGCAAACTCCCTGGGTTGCCCAACGTGGAGGGGCGTCCGAAAAAAGTGCGCAGCGCCCGCGGATTTCCTGACAATTGAAGAGATTCTTGCGCCCTTCGATTGCATCCACCACGGAGAGAATGCTGATTTCATGAGCTGGCCTCGCGAGGCTGTACCCGCCCCGCAAGCCATCCGAGGCAATGACGATGCCGGCTTTTTCGAGCTTGGGCATGAGCTTTGCCATGAATGCTCCAGGAATGTCCTGCAGCTCGGCTAGGTCGAGACTGCTGACAGGATCGGTATTCTCGACAAGCCAGATCAGGCTGTGAAGAACATATTCGGTGCTTGCGCCATACAATGCCATAACGCGGATCATATTTATCCGCGTTTCGATTCGCAAGCCCTTTTATCGTAAGCACCTGCCTACGTGGAAACTAATCGCAGCGCCCGTAGTGAGCGGTAAAACCCCTGTTAAGATGGAGTCTTAATGATGTTCACTTAGAGCTTGGGTTTGGCTCTTCGAACCTGAAGGAGGATCTCGGAGCGCCTTGGCCCGAGGCGCGCGACAAAGCAAGGCTGCGCTACCAGCTTCACCGCGTTTACTTGAGAATGGCCTGAACGAGTCCTGTCACAACCCGCTCGATCAGCCTCGGGCCCATGAGGAATGGAGTGGGCCGGGCCGGAGGAACCGGTTGGCCATGACCGATCGGCAGACATCATCGACAGCACCGTGGCTCGCGCCCATCACTGCGCAGTCGGGATGAAAAGAGGCGGGCCCGACCTGGCCGCTCGACCGATCGCGCGGCGGCTTCTCTATCAGGCTCTACGCCGGTTGCCACGCGCGGCTTCCCAGTCGCCTTCGTCCTTTCCCTGAACAGATCCGCGATCAGCCGGGATTTGGCTCGCTGTTTCGAGCGTTAGCCGGTCGTCTAGACAAATTTCTTGCGGATCGCTGCTGCGGCGCTGACCAAATCCGGGCCGACATCCAATACACTGGCGCTCGTTCGGTGATCCCCGCCGGACGAGGCAGACGATCCCCCACCAATCACAACCTCCACGCTTACAATTAGCACAACTGCATCAAGCGCATGTTCGCTAAACTCAAGAACTGGCGGCGTTTCGCAACTCGATATAACAAGACCGCACAATCCTGCCTCAGCTTCGTCTCTATTGCTTCAGCTTTTCTCAAAATCAACTTTATCTACGAACGCTGGTTTCTAATTTATGTGACTTTCGCCGATGAACTGATAAGGCTGAATTCGTTCTCAGGCTTGGCGGCGCTATCGGGCTGATGCTCGATGCATTCACGAATCTTGCATTGGTTCGTAGCGAAATTTTAAGAGATCAATCCCGGTATTAATGACAACGCCTTCGACGCGCCTGACCTTGGCACGACCCGTGTGAGAAACACGGCCGAGCGGGTGACGTTGTCTTGTATTTTCAACAGACGACTTGCGACTTGCGACTTGCGACTTGCGACTTGCGACTTGCGACTTGGCGTTACGGCCAATCGCGATCGAACACAAAAGCTATTCGGCTGAAATTGACTGAAAGAATTTATTACCTGAATAAACAGGCCGCTCGGACGCAAAGGAGCGAAAACCTAAGCGAAATTAGTCTGCGCACCTAAGAGCCTGTTTGGAAACTCAAGGAAGTGTGATTCGAGCTCTGGATGTGGACGCCGGAGCAGAGAGGCCGCATGGCCAGGATTACCCGCAAGACGAAGCGCTATCCGTCTGACATGACGGACGAGGAATGGGCGCGGATTGCGCCCCTGATGCCCGAACCGGGACGCACCGGGCGTCCGCGCGAGATCGAGTTTCGCGAGGTGATCAACGCGGTGCGTTACCTGGTTCGATCCGGCTGCGGCTGGCGGATGCTGCCGATCCATTTCGGGCATTGGCGTATGGTCTATGGCTGGTTCAGGGAATTAGCGCGGCGGTTTCTGTTCCAGACCATTCATGACGTGGAACTAATGCTCGACCGGGAGCGGGTGGGTCGTGAAGCGAGCCCGTCGGCCGGGGGCATCGACAGCCAGAGCATCAAGGCGCCGCACGCGAAAACAAGAGGTTACGACGCTGGAAAGAAGATTGTCGGGCGCAAGCGGCATATCGCCGTGGATACGGACGGACGCCTGCTGATGGTCAACCTGACGCCGGCGGACATCTCCGACAGCGCGGGCGCGCAGATGATCCTGGATGCGATCCGCAAGCGCTGGCCCTGGGTGAAGCACCTGTTCGCCGACGGTGCCTACGACCGGCTCCAGCTGATGGACAAGGCGGCCTATCTGGATTTCGTCGTCGAGATCATCCGGCGCCGGGACGGAGCGAAGGGCTTCGAGGTTCTTCCCCGTCGATGGGTCGTGGAGCGGACCTCTGGCTGGATGACCCGCTGGCGACGTCTCGTGCGTGACTATGAGCGTCGTATCGATGTTTCACAGGCCATGATCCTCGTCGCCATGGGCGCCAATCTCATCCGTCGCAACGCTCACCCGTGACTTTCCAAACAGGCTCTAAGGCTTGCGAGCGTCTGTAGCGTGTAGGAACCGAGTTTTTCAGGTTGGGGTCCGCGAGGGCGCATGCAGACACACGCGCGTAATTTCTGCAGGACAACCTAGACGCAAGGCAAAACCGGGCCAGAGACCCGTGCCATTGCTCACATAGAGCGTCATGCCGCCCAGTTGATAACGGCCTGAGACGAAGCCCCGATTGGCGCGTGCCACAAGGCGGTCCAGCCCCCTGATCATACCACCATGGGTATGACCGGAGAGCTGAAGGCCGATACCGCGCGTCGCGGCCTTTCGTGCATTGCCGGGTTGGTGGTCAAGCAACACGACAGGAGCGTTAGGCGGGCATCCCTCCAATGCAGATTCAAGATCTGGGACAGGCTCGTTGTGACGGCCCGCAGCCATGTCCGTCACACCCGCGATAACCAGCGCTGCGTCATCGCGTCTGACAACGATATGACGATTTAAAAGCATATCGAAACCAAGCGTTCCGAGCGCTTCCATCCACTCCTTGTAATCGAAAATATATTCGTGATTGCCTGGAATGGCGTAAACGCCGTCACGGGCCGTCAGACCTGAAAGCGGTATGATATCTTCATGTCGCATCGACACGGATCCATCAATGAAGTCGCCTGTTACAACGATTACGTCTGCCTTGGCTGCATTGGCTCTGGCGACGACAGCGGATACCCAGCTTGAAGGGAAGAGCGTTGTGATGTGCAGATCGCTGAGCTGAAGCAGTGTGAAGCCGTTGAACGCTGGGGAAAGCCCTGGCAAAGTTACGGCTATATCGCGTATGGGCGGCACGATCAGCGCGTTGCGGACGCCCCACGCCGAAAGCGAAGCTGCTACGCCTCCAATCGCAATCCGTGCCTCAGTACCGATCTGTACGGGGTGCCAGAAAATCAGGGCAATCAGCACGGCCGCCAGATCGACAACCAGTTGCAACACTGTGAGGAAGAGCAGCGCGCCGAACGCCCAGTTAAAGAGAATTACCAAAGGTCTTGGCATCTCTGGCACCAACACGGAACCGGAAGAGAGACGACACCATTGATGATAGAGAGCCGCAACGATGATTAGCAGCGACGACATCAGCCGTATCGGTAATGATAATGGTAACGGCCAGAGCCAATTTGCGATAACGACGAGAAAGAACGTACCAAAAATGACAAGGCGCAATGCTTCGTTCCCTAAATTTCAAAACAGCCTCCGGCTGCAAACATACAGATTAACCGGAAGTACCGCGCATCCCATCGACCGGTGTTTGCACAGCCGGGTCGCCTATCCAAATTCACTTGTCACCTTAAATCAAAGGGCTTGAATAACAACGTTTCACATTATGATTGGAGGTAAGAAAACGCGCCTCGCTCATACGCTTCGGCCTTCCCTCTCAATAAGCCAATCGCGCGCCCGTCTCTCGCCCTGTCCAAAGAGCGCTCGTACAATTGCCTCAGCAAAGCAGAAAAGAGAATTCGGCGATCAAGCTCCGCTATGGTTCATGTTGGCGCGCCGTCCGTCAAAAAATGCAAAAAACATCTCCATGCTTTTATGAAATCCGTACGTTGGCAGATAGCGGCATGAGGATCGCGCACTTGCAAATTTGGCATCGGGACCCTGTTTCGCGTCGCTGATACTACTCACGTGGATTTTAGAACAACGTGAGCAGCTTCTTGACGGCATTCTCCATATTGCACTGGAAAGCGTTTATCGGCGGGAGGGTAGAAAAACCAATGAGGATATCGCTTGACGAACGCTGGTCCGTGCCGCCGTCGGGCAGCGATCGACGGCCTTTGACATAGGCTTTAGGAACCCAGCGTAGAAAATCATCGTCCTGTCGGATCTGCCTTCGAGCGGGCTTAGCCTAAGCTAACATCCTGACCAGCGAGAAAGACAAGCTTGTCGATTGAGGAAAGGTCGTGGTCGAGATGTAGTCTAACAACTTCCCCGGTTTGCAGGAACCACCCCGTAAACAGCCCAGCGTAGAACGCCGCGAACCACTGACCGGAGGGATTACCGAGCGAACCTATACGCAGGGCATGGCTGATCTCAAGAAAGAGATTGCGCTTCTCTTGTGAGAGACGCAGCGCGGCCTGCCCCCATCCCATCATGGACAAGAGGGCATTGCATTCGAGTTCGAAGTCTTCGGTCGTTTCACAAGCCGGAAGCGGCAGGCGTGTCGAAACGCGATGGCCGACGCTGTGAAGGAGTGCGTCGCGTTCCTCCGGTCCTGCCTGGACATCGAGTTCAGTCGCGAGAGCATGTAGAAAAAGAGAATAATCAGGCGCGGTCATTTCGTCCCCAGAAAGCTGTATTTTGCAGCGACAAAAGCTCTGACTTCGTTCCAAGGCCCAGCGCGCTGATAATCCGCATTCATGCTGAGCTTGAGGTTGGGTGTCATGCGATAATCCACGGCACCGTAGACGCCACCAGTCAGCCCGTTGGCAGAATTGCCGGACTGATAGGCATAGAGCGGCGCGATGTTGGCAAGCAGGGCCTGATCCTGACTGTTGTTTGGAAAGGTTTCGGCGCGGTTGGAGTGATAGGTCTGATAGCCTGCACGTCCGATCACGCGCCAGTCGACCTGCTTGTAGGATCCGGCATAAGTGACCGGAAAGGTGAAGGCAAGAAAGTTCTGAGGCGAGAAATAGCCACCGTTTCCAAAGCTGAAAGCGTACTCGTTCCGGTCATATCCGAACCAGGTCAGATCCATACCGACATGCACGTTCTGCTTACCGTAATCCCAGACCTTGACCTGTCCACCGGCACCCGCTTCATAGCCGGTATTACTCTTGGTGTTGCGTCCAGTAAGATATGAGCCACCGCCTCGGACATAGAACGAGGCGTTTGAATTTCCATAGGCCATCTGGGCGTAGACACGATTGCGCGTCACACCGCCCCAGGTTGCCCCAGACACATCTTTGAGCCCGCTATAGGAAAGAATACTGTCTTCTACGCTTCGGCGTTCAACCCCGACGCTCAGGATCGTATTATGCGCGATCTGAGGCGCGACTTTGACGCCGCCGAGGAAATTACTGACAGCAAACCCGAGTGGTGAAGACCCCATGTCCAGGTTGAGCCAGTGCCAGTCATACGCGGCACTGAGCGCTACGCCCGTCGCATTGAACGAGCTACTCTGATTGAGCGGACCGCCCTGGATTTCGTTAAGAGGATTATAACCGATATAATGCGGTCCGTTGATGTCGCCTGAGTTATACGAGCGGCTGCTGAGAAATGTCGGGGTGGCAGCCAGAGTGATATGCCCGCCGCCGACGGGAAGTCTGCCAGACATTTCAGCCGTGACATTGTTCAGCCCATTGAGCCCCGAACCCGAGCGCGTATCGATACCCGGAGAGATATTCACCGAGGCTGCCATGGCATCGGTAATCTGGTTCAGGTCAGCATCCATTCGCTGTATCAGCGGATCTGCGACGTCTGATGTCAAAGTGACGTCTTCGGCGGCAAAAGGGTTGGCGCGGCGATATTGCGCATTGGGGTTGGGGCTTATCTGTTCGATGCGGAGCAAGCGGGCCTGTGCCAGTTCACGCACCGCAGCACGGGTATTGCCACGTGCCCGGTCGAGTTCCGCTGCAGCGTACCAACTGCGTGGATCTGTCGGGGCGATCGCATTCATTTGTTGCAGATAGCCACTCGCTTCGGAATAGCGATGCATGGAAATGGTTGTCTCGATGAGCGCCAGTCGGGCGTCGAGATCTGCCGGGTCATGTTGCACGGCCTTCAGGTTGATCTGATAGGCCTGAGCATACTGCCCCCCTGAGCTGTAAAGACGCGCCAGAGCCAGATTGGCTGCGGCTGGCGGGTTACTGCTGTTCAACGCTGGCGCAAGCGCCTCATAGGCGCGCGCGCGGTTTCCGCGCTCGTTCAAATGATCTGAGGTGGCAACGGCAAGCCCCGTGTCCAGTTGGGCAAGGGTCGCCTCCTGTTCCGGGTTCAGCGTTGTTGATCTGGCTGACGCCGCCAAGCGTCTGGCGCGCTCGAGATCGTGCATATGCAAGAAGGCCGAGGCATAAGAAAGTTTCTGCGATGGCGTCAGACGCCCTCTCAGACGGGCAAGCTGCATATCAAGAAGCTGCGATGCACCGGACGCATCGCCCTTGTCGTAAAGGGCAGTCGCGGCCTGAGCCCCGCGTGTGCCGTCTTCATCACCTTCATCGAGGAGGTGGGCGAAATAAAATCGCGCCGAGTCCCGATCGGTCGGCGCATTGGCAACATCATCGCGAAAAGCTGCAGAGCGCAGCGCGGTGCGAAGCTCGGGTGTCATGGATGCTGGAGGCAGGAGTGGCTGAAGCCGACGTATCGTGGCGTCGTCTCCGGTTTGAGCAGCGAAGAAGAGGGCTGCCTGCACCGCGCCCGGGTCGCGGGTCATAGCCGCTTGGGTAAGCGGGGCCATGACCTGCTCGGCATCGGACCGGCGGTTTTGGGTCAGCAGCGCCTGAGCATAATGCAGGCGCGACCAAGGTGAGAGCGCGTTTTCCTGATCGGCGCGCTGCAGGATGGTCAAACGTTCCGCCTGAGAGGGCGCCTGTGCAGCCTCAGCTTCATAAAGCAGAGCCGTGAGCTGCGCATTTGCGACAGGGCTCTGCTCAAGTACCGTACGCGCTTCGGCAAATTCGCGCTCATCCATAAGCACGTGCACGAAGCGCTCACGGTAGGAGACACTACGAGGCTCTTCAGTCAGAAGCGTCCTGTAGGCCTCGATCGCCTCCTGTCGACGACCCGTTCGCGCCAAAATGTCGGCGCGCATCGCTCTAAGCCATGTCTGCTTGGGTGAACGGGCGATCAGGGGATTGATAAGGGCGAGCGTCTCGGCGTAGCGCTCTTTGCTGAAGAGATAATTCGCCTTCGCAAAGGTATCGCTTAACACCGCGCCGGACGACGCCGCGCGCCAGCGGTCAGCCGATGAGGGATCTGCGGCAATGGCGCGATCGAGGAATGTTTTGGCCTCGTTATCGCGCTTGAGGCGTAACAGCGTGACACCCAAGCCGCCGAGCGTGTCGGCATCATTGGGCGAAAGGGTGAGAGACTGTCTGAATGACATCTCTGCACCAGAAAGATTATTCGCGCGTAGAGCGTCCCAGCCCTTTTGTCGTAAGAGCTCCTCAGGGCGCAAAGTCCCTGAGATTTCACGCCCATGCAGAGCCTGCACGTCCTTGTCTTCAGGATGAGCAGCAAGATAACTGCTGATGATCGGATCGGACGCGGTGGTAGGTGGCAGCCAAAGCACCGACTGGCGCGTCGTGCGACCTATTTCCTGCTTCTGATCTTCGGTAAGACCCGGCATCTTGCTCAGGGACTCAAAACGCTTGATGCCTATTACGCGGGTCTTTTCGTCCCACACCAGCGACTGCGCATAGGCGATCTGGTATTCAATATTATCGGGCGAACCCATGACGAGCTTGGCGAGGCCTTGCTGGGCTTTGCCACGCTGCTCAGGCACCCCCGCGAGTGTACGATAATACTCCAGCGCATAGAGTGCCGGCGGTCGGTCGGGAAAAGCCCGCAGATACGCCGCAGCGGCTTGCGAGGTGGCGCCTCTACGGGCCAGCTCTCGCGCATTTTGGATATCGGCCCCCGGAGCGGCACGAGACTGCAGGTCCATATCGAGCAGCCTGCCAGCTTCCGGGTCGCCTCCCTGATCCCGGATCTGCCTCATGAACTTGCGCGCGCCGGAAATGTCGCCGTCGCGCAAGCTCATTTGCCCTTGCAGCGCGAGGACATCCGGGTTGTTAGGGCCAAGCAGAATCGCTTGGTTGAGCGCTATACGCGCATCGTCCATACGGCCGTGGTCGAACCAGTACCGTGCCCGTTTGATGACGGCTGGCAGGATACGCTTGACATCCGAAGCCTGCAGAAGAGACGATGACGCCTGGACACCCTGCCCTGCTGTCACTCCGCCTTGGATCGATTGTGCCGCAGCGTAACGCGGAATGGATAGAGCGCACACGATAGCCGGAAGCGCGACCCTGGATTGTCTGCTTCTCTTATTTGTCACGGCGCAGCTCCTTGGCACGACGTCTGGCATGAGTGGTCAAAATACGGAAGAGAATCAGAACCCCAAGGCCGACGCCCACCACAGCGAGTAGGATGACCCTGAAAGGGTGATTGCCCAGATAGAGGTCTGGCCAGAACCAGAAAGGCAGCGATCCCACGGCATAGGTCGGCAGATTGCGCGTTGCGAGTACGTGGTTTGCGTTGAGTAGAGAAAGATCCCCCTGAATCATTGGCTGCATTTTCGGGTCGCGCATTGTCTGGATCAGACGTTCCAGCCCCTGCGGGTTTTCGCTGAGCATGAGAAGCATGGTCGCATCGTTCGAAAAGGGTGAACGACGCTCGATCAGAACGCCACCATCGCCAAGCGACGTGGTAGCACGCAGAGTGTGCAACGCGGCTTCGGTGCCACCCGTCGAATTTTCGTTCAGGCTGCGCGAAATGAGCCGGAACGGTTCCAGAAAGGCGGAACTGGTATAATTCAATGTGGAGCCGTTGAAGCTGTAGGGCGTACCGCGCAAAAAGCGCTCGACAGCAGACGACGAGGCTCCCGTATCCATCACGATGAGGTTTCGGGTCTCGGTCTCGCTCACGGCATCGCTATGCAGCACGCTCATCCCCGAAACAGGATATTGAGTAATCGCCCCGATCATGCCCATGAGATCGAGGAAAGCACTTTCTGTGCCTTCGAGTTGTGTCGCGGGGAGAACGACGGCAGTGTCAGAGAGGTCGGCCATGCGGGTGAACGGAAAGCCGGAGTTCGCAAAATAGGCCAGGTTGGGCAACTGCGTGTAGTGATAGGCACGCGTCAGATCGATCGTTGAATCGGGATCGATACTCATGCGCAGATCCTGCGTCATGCCACTGCAATCGCGACGACCGATAGGGCGTCCCTCAAGGTAAAAGCCAAGCGTGTTGGCGCCGTAGAGTGCCCAGGGCGGGATAGAAACGCTGGCAGATTGCGAGCGTGACGCATCTGGCCAGAAACGTCTAAGCCAGTCGGGGAGATCGGAAGGCGGCGCGAGAGAGACGCTTTTAAGATAGATCCCGTTGACGCTGATATCGACATGGGAGCGTTTTCTATCGACTTCGGTTCCGAGTGGACCACGTATCTTGAAATGGAGACTCAGAGGGTGGTCGCGCCAGGTATAAATATCCGGTGTCGTGCGAAACGGGACTGAGATCGTGCCTGGCACATAGCCATAACCCTGTAACACCGAAAGCGAAACAAGGTCGCCTATACGCACGGGTTGGCTGCGCGTCAGAAAGCCCGGCGCGTCAAACGCCTTCCGTGATGTCAGCGTGACAGCAGGCGCGAGAACGCGTGAACCATGCGGGAAACCTGCACTGCCGAAGACAACAGAGCGCGCCGCAGCCAGAACCTCATCATCAGTACGGCCTGTCACGATCAGGACAGCACCGAAAGGATCATTAGGATTGACTGTCTCCACGACCGTCGGACCCGAAATCTGCGCCTGGCCAGAAAGGTAATCTCCCAAAGCGTTTGATGGGCCTACAAGAACGGCATTACCCGAGGGTGGCATCTGCCTCATCACCGGGAAGCTCGCGCCTCGATAGCTGCTTAGCGCCCCGAACCAGGATGACAGCACGGCCGATGCTTCGAGCGTTTGGGTACTGCTCTGCTGCGCAAGAACGAATGGTACGCGCGCCGGGGTAAGCACGGCTTCGTTGAAGAAAGGTGCCGGAAGGCTCGCTAGGTCACGTGAAGGGGGCAGCGGAGCCGATGTGATCGAGAGGCTGGACTGGCCAAGGATCTTTGCCCAGAGAACGGCGCTGGTCTGATCGCCGCAGCTTAAAGTGTATTGCCCGGCAAAGTGGAACGTCAGAATATTATGTTCTTTGAAAAAAAGGGGATTGACCTGAAAAGTCATAGGGCCGAATTGCGGTTTATCCCGGTCGGGGTGCAGGACGCCGATGAACTGATCATTCAGGAAAATCGTTACCCCACTTCCTGCAGGAAGCATGTCGGGGGATAAGGCGCCGTAAAGGGACAAGGTTGCCGCGGTCACGACTTCAGAAGGCGCGATGCCGAAATTGAGACCCTGGATCGGAATCCAAGGCGTCATGAGCAATGTGTCTGCACTGCCGAGCTGGGTGAAGCTCCATGACGTCGTATGGGCGCTCTCTAGCTCCTCATGAGGCGGAAGCACTGGCGCAGCACCTGAATCCACAGCCGTCGTGACAGGCATTGTATCTGCTGTCGGCATAGTGCTTGTCAGCGGCACCGAAACTGCGGGAGTCGTAGTCTGCGTTTGATATTGGGTCTGCCCGGCAGAAAAACGGGCCTGAGGAGACGCTACGAAACCCGAAGGCCGCAGCGAGGTAGCCGGGGCAAGTGCACTAGGTAAAGGCAAATCTCCAGGATTCGACTGCGCAAACGCAGTCGACGAGCAGAGAGCCAGAGAGCTAAGCAGAAAAAGAGGCGCGGTTCGCATAAGCCCAATGTTAGGTTTGACAACCACAGCTGTTTTCTGGGGGACCGGCTGGATAACCCGAGGTTTGAGCGCGATATTCGGCCTCTTCTGCTTGAATGTTTTCGGGTTGAGCAGCCCCACGATGCTTTGCAAAATAAGGCCAACGGAGCGTGGCAGACTATCAGGCTTGTAATCCGCCCAGCTATCCCAGGCATCGCGCCTTCCGAAAATGACGCGCACGATCTGGGCTTCCTGAAGAATGGACGCTGCCGCCCACTTCAGAGCGAGAACACCCGTGTCGGTGCTCCGAACAATTTGCGCGGGAAGGCTATACGTTTCGCTTTTGTCACGAACAAAAACGGATACAGGCGCTCCCTTCGTAAAGCCCGTATCCGTTGCGTTACCGTGCAGCAGGCAGCCACCGAAAGACATGTTTTCACTTGTATATTCAAAGAGACGACCATCGGCCGAACGTACGGTCACAGGGATCGTCATGTCGACACGGGGCGTATTGCGTATTTGCATAGACTCGCGGCCTATCGAGATTGCCGCAAGCACAATAATGATACTTATCGCGATCCAGACGATGTTCATCAGCAACGCATTCGTAACGATATAATCATTATGATTGTGGAGCAGACGGAATGCGCCGATACCGAGTGTACTCAGGAGGATAATCGCCAGATAGAAATTGGGATAGATCGCGCTCCAGTCGAGATAGGATCTGTCCAGAATCCCCCCCTTCTCGGTCACGTTGAATTTTCCCCGCCGTGGAAAAATGAGTGTCATGACCGTCACGCGCGCGAGGAACGGCGCCAGGGTCGTTTCGTAAACTTCGCTCCACAGAGAGTAACGCCAGTTACGGTTCGTTCTGGCTGAAGTGAGAACGCTGTGAATTAAATGGGGCATTGCATAGATCGCAATGGCGAAGGGCGACGCATCTATGAGAGTCTGATTGAAAATGAGATAGGCGATCGGCGACGTCAGGAAGATAAGGCGAGGTATTGCGAAGAGAAAGCTCGCGATTGCAGAAAAATAGCAAAGACGCTGAGCAAAATTGAGCCCCGGCCCGAATAGGGGATTGTCCAGTCGGAAGATCTGCAACATGCCACGCGCCCAACGCATGCGCTGACCGACGTGCAGAATGAGGCGCTCTGTCGCAAGGCCAGCCGCGAGCGGCTTGGCAAGATAAGCCGTCGACCAACCTTTTCGCTGGAGCTTCAGCGCCGTGTGCATGTCTTCGGTTACGGTTTCCACGGCAACACCACCGACTTCCTCCAGTGCCTTGCGCCGAATGACGGCACAGGATCCGCAAAAGAAAGTGGCGTTCCAGAAATCATTTCCATCCTGAATCAGACCGTAAAACAAATTACCCTCGGGCGGTACGAAGGCGCCGTGAGAGAAATTCCGCTGAAAAGGGTCTGGGGAATAGAAATGATGGGGCGTCTGGATAAGAGCGAGGCGCGACTCAGTCAGGAAGGGACCAACGGTCTCCTGCAGAAAAGTACGTTTGGCAATATGATCGCAATCGAAGATGGCAATGAGTTCACCCTTCGTAAGTGTCATAGCATGATTGAGGTTTCCGGCCTTCGCATGATTATGCTCGGACCTAGCGATATATCCCGCGCCGCAGGACTCAGCGAACTCTCGAAATTTCTCACGATGTCCGTCGTCCAACAGATAGACATTGATTTTGTCGCTCGGCCAGTCGAGGCCCAGGGCTGCCAGCACTGTCTGTCTGACGATCCTAAGCTCCTCATTATAGGTAGGGATGTAGATGTCGACACTCGGCCAAAGCGAGGTATCCGGCGGAAGTGAAACAACCTGACGTCTCAGCGGATGAAGAGACTGGAAATAGCTCAAAATGAGCATCATGAAGGCGTAGATTTCCGCCGTCACGAGAACCGTGCCCAGGACCGATTGCGTCCAGGAACTGAAATTCAATGTTTCGGTAAGACGCCAGCTCAGATAGCGCAGCGAAACAATGACGGATAGACCCTTTAGAACAAGCGTCGCTCGGGGCCCAGGGTAACGATTTACGAAGAGAAACAGACCAATACCGACAAAACAGACAATGGACTGCCCTGCCAGATTGAGATGAACGAACGCAGCCAGACTGATGCATAGCAGTGCAAAAGCAACCAGCAAAGAACGGATCAGGGCTTGGCTCGACGATAAATGGGCGCTATCGACCCAGGTTTCGAGGGCTGCAATACCGGTTCTTACGTGCTTCATTCCCGCCCCCTTTCTTAATGAAGATTTTCGACGGTCTGGATCAATCCTGTCCCCACGGCTGCAATATCGACAGCAGCGCGTGAATACGGGGCGTATTGCTGGACAAGTTTCTGACTGGCAAACGCCTCGCCAATATGCTCATCCCTGCAGATCGTGCCGAGCAACATCCCGCCAAATCGGCGAATAATCTTGGGCATGGCCATTGCGCTGACCCGGTTAAGCGGATCGAACCGATTGACGATGACGCGATGGGCGAAGCTAGGCTGCTGGCCCTGCTCGACCCCATAGCAACTTGCAGAATGAATTTCGGGAATGAGCGAAATACACGATGCCTCAGGGGTCATGACGGTAAGCACAATGTCCGCAAGCGGGAGAATAGTAGAGAGCGCAACCGAATAACCAGGCGACGTATCGACAACGACGATAGTGTCCGGCATCGCCGCCAACGCCGCGATCTCGCGCGACAGTAGTTGAGGGTGGCGCCTGACAGCGTGCTCGAACTCAGCCTGGAGATGGATAGACTGGAACCCGAACGGATAGACCAGGACATTACTCGCACTGCGTATAGCCGCCTCCTCCCAGCTCTGCCCGGCCTCTATACTATTGACGAGGCCGTGACGTAGCGCCATCGGGACCCCGAAATGCAGCCGCAAAGCGTTCTGCGGATCGAGATCGATGGCAATGACGGTGGACTGGCCAGTGCGCCGCAACTCATCGGCAAGATGCGCCGCAACCATTGTTTTCCCTACACCGCCTTTGGGGGAGGCTACGCAAATAAGAGTCATCTTGTTTTATTCTTACCCCCGGCAGGATCGGAAGCGCCCTGTTGTTTCAACGACGGAACATTCCACGAAGGCGCGGCTGAGAGGCGGCCGTCTCGGGCGTAGCCGAACGCAGAAGCATAAAAACCTCGCGGAGCGACATTTTTCGCCATGGCAAGGGATCCTCCTCCACGCGCACCTGAGCTGCTTTTCGTGCCGAAGATACTGGCATCCCCGCTTCGTAAATCGCAGAGCTGCGCATCGACCGAAGTGCTTCTGCCGCGGACTGATGATCCGCGGTCCTAGAGGACAGTTTTGCAGCCGGTTGGTGCGAGCTTGGTTCCTGGCCACGCGGCGTAGCGGCTTCGGCTGAGACCATTTTCGCGTCGATACTCTGAGCTGATGTGTCTGAAGTCGCGTCCTCCACCGGCGACAACGCGCCCAACCGTGCGAACGCGTTGAAATCCTGGAAACCATCATCGTCTGGCGCAGGATGGTCCTCCGAAAACGAGTCTTCCAGTATCTTGAATCTGTCCGGCATTACACCATCTCCATAGCTGCGATTCGTGCTTGCAGGGTCAGAGAAGCAGAATAATAATCACCGCTCTCCTTTATGCTTGGCAGGTTGGGCAGTGCATCCAGCCCGCTCAGAGCGAACATGAATACAGCCTTGAAGCCCGACGGTGCATTGTAATTGGACCGCTCACCCGTCTTGAGGTCTATCCAACCTGGCAACCCGTTCATCGTATAGTTCTGGCTTACTGCGTAAAGCGACTGAGTCAGACTGGCCGGCATGTGGTTGGCCCATTTCAGATAAAGCGGGATACGGATCGCATCGTATGAGAAGCGTGGTGGAAAACCCGACGCGGGGAAAATACGCTCCGATCTGCGGTCGATCGAAAGCCAGTCAGGTGGAAGTCCCCATAGGCCGAAGCGACTGGACTGAACCAATTGCTGCCCGGAGTCGATAAGTCCGACCCAAGGCCCTGATGGATCGAGACGCGCTGCTCTCTGCATGGCGGGGATATTGTAGTAGGACAGGTTGATCACGACATTCTTGGATCGGTCAAACCCCTTCGCGCCTGGAAGAAGAACAACGCGACTGCCAACCTTCCGCACACATTTCTGGCCGAGATCCTTGATGATCGCCCGCGCCTGCTGTGCGTAGTCTTCACGGCCCCACAAAATCGCTGCGCGACGCAGAGCCCAGGCAATCATGAGATCGCCGTCAGACGCATTATTCGTATCCGTGATGTGGGGAGTCGACGGAGTCCAGCGCCAGCTATGCAGATTGCCATCCTTGTGCTTGAGCGTCTCCTGTGTCCAGGTCCACATTGTGTCAAAAGCGGAACGGTCATTAAAAGTGGAGGCAAAAAATAGACCGTAACCCTGCCCTTCGGAGTGCGAAATACCGTTATTACCGGTATCAACAATGCGCCCATCCGGTTGCAGATAACGGGACTTATAAAGCTCCCAATCCGGGTCGAGCTGCATTGAAGCACTTGCTTTAGTAGCACCGAGACCTGCGAACAGAGCACTCAGCGCGAGCGAATCACGGCAGAAGTGACGCCTGGCCTGTAAACGGCGCATTAACGATCTTTCGAGTTGAGCCAGAGTCACGGCTGTGCTCTGTGTCACGATCTTTCCCTTAGGATCGATAGCACGTCAACACTTTGTGTGTTCCGTTAACGTTTTTCCTAAGCTCGTCACTAAAATGCCAGTTAATCAGTATTATCGTTAATGGCAAAGCTTACCCACATATCTCAGGTTCACGGCAGCTCCTGCCGCGAATCAGCGTGGATCGCGCCTTCTTGTCGATATCGAAAACCATAAATATAGATGCATTGAAATATTTATTAAAACTTTATAGCAATTTATTGCGTATAAGTAAGTATTACAGTGACTTTAACTCAAAGTTCTGGTATTTAATACCTAGTATTATTTATCGACAACTGTAGGGCTGTCTGAAACAACCCGATAAGTTGCCGACCGCGACAGTATCTTTTCGCATAACCTGTCTCGGCCCATTCCTGAATAAGCACGGCACGCCACTCAGGCAATCGGACGACGTAAGGTTTGCACGGGAAAGGCAAGACGATACTCGGTCCCATCGTCAGACGATATTTCAAGGGTTGCGCCTAGCTGGCGAGCAAATCCACGCACCAGTTGCAGCCCTATACCCTCGCGCTTTTCCTTGTCTTCTCGTGTCGCATTGGCGAGTCCTATGCCGTCGTCACTGATGATGAGTACCGCGGAATCGTCGCATCTTTTGAGTGATATGCAAACGGATCCCGTGCGTTCGCTCGGAAAGGCGTAGCGAAGCGCGTTGGTAACCACCTCCGTTACTATGAGTGAAAGCGGCACAGCCTGATCGGGGGTGATCGGCGTGCTCTCCACATTTAGAGAAAGGCTGATCCTACCTCGATTTATCCTGTTGTTGGCTGTGAAGATCTGACTGGACAATTCTTCAAGAAAGGCCCGGACATCCAGCGCCGATAGACCGCCCTCCGGGTAAAGATGGCGGTGCAGTGTCGCCAATGACCTCACACGGTCACGTACGAGATGAAACTCTTCGCGTGCTTCGGGAAGCTTGATGCGATTGGCTTGCAGATTAAGTAGTGATGCGACGATCTGCAGATTATTTTTTACTCGATGGTGGATTTCCTTGATCAGAAGGTCCTGCTGTTTGGCGGCTCGTTGCAGACGCGCTTCATGCCGGTCGAGACGACGCGTGGCGCGACTGAAAGCTCTTTCCATCTGACGAATTTCGAGAGGAAGAGATTTGGGCAAGTCGGGTTGAAAGGTACCGTGGCGACGCCAGTCGGCTACACTGAAAGCAAGTTTTTCGAGAGGTTCGACCAGATAACGCTGTGCAGCCAGCGCGACGAGAAGCAATTCAACGATGAGGATAAGGACAATAAGCGTTACCCGGGCGAGAAAAAGCTGCAAGGCTCTTGTTTCCGCCATACTACGCACCGACACAGAGACAATACTTGCAGGCCCAAAACCCGGCGCCAATGTGTAATAGATGCTACCCACTTCGAAATGATCGACGCGGCTATTGGAGACGAGGTCCCTGTCTAGGCGTGCGGTGGCCTCCGGCGACCAAGGATTGGCAATTCTCTGGTTTGGCGTGAGTGCGACCGGCGCAGCGTCACGTGTGTACACCCAGAGATCTGTCGCCCCGCTATCAGGGTCCGACGGCGGACGAGCATACTGAGCTAGTGTTACCAGCTGGGAGCTTACGAGAGGACGGAATGCAACGAGATGCCCGGATACCGTCTCGCCCGAGCGATCAATATAATCGAGCGGCACACTAATTCGAATGACCGGACGCGGCCCTTTGAGAATGACCTCAACTGCGTTCTCATTTCCGTCACCTTCGCCCGCACTGTCGGGTCGCGTCAGAGACAGACGAGTGCCGTCGCAAATGATCTCACCCGAGACAGCCTCTCTTGAAGCTGTAACGATCTTTCCATACGGATCAACGAGTGCAAGCGAGCAGTAATGCTGCTGATTGATCGATTCAGCGAGCAAAAGGGCGCGCGGAGCGGTCTCTTCGCGGAGACCTATTCGAGCCAGTATTTCGAGCGCTCCATGCGCTCGATCAAGGTCAGCCGCTATTTCGTGGCGGGCGCCGGTCGCATCTGCCTGAATGCGCTCAAAGCTGTTGTTGGAGGTGGCGATATAGGCGTGCCAAGCGAGTACCCCGGCAACGCACGCCAATGGCAGCGACGTGCAGACAATCAGAGCCATCACGCGAGAACCGACAGTGTCGAAGAGGCCAGATCTCAAGCGAAAGCCCTTGAACGAAGAGAGAAACGAAACGGTCAACCGCCCTGCTTTCGACTGCTCATCTCTCGACGCTACGATCAGTCATCACGACGACCTGTCGTTACGATCATCCTCAATGAGACGAAGCAATTCTTCAGGGATAGGTTCGCTGGCAACATCGTCAAAGAGCTGATGCAGGCCACGTTTCAGCCAGATGTCGAAAGGGCTGTCATTCTCTTGCGAGTGACTTTTCTGGCGGGACTTCTCCGGCGCGCCGTCCTCTCCCCCAGTCATACCAACACCTCAACAAAAGAAATCGACCCATGCGTCTCTAACAAAGGTTCGGCTCACGAGTTTCACCAAGGAAATTTAATCGGGGCAATTTGAAGAAAAATAAAGCCCCAATTGCGTTTGAGGGGAATGATCATGGATCATTCCCCTCAGGATCTTGCATAGATGTCGCACTATTGAGTCAGGTCTCAAAAAACGTCATCTATACCGCTCAGAACGTGAAAAGATCGTCAGACTTCAGACCCTTGCGACGACGGTCATCAAGCGTTGCACGAAGCGCGGCCACCTTGACGCGCAGCTTGTCGTTCGCAGGCAGATCGCCTGTCATCCAGGCTTCGAGCTGGCGACGGGCACGGAAGACACGGCTCTTGGCTGTGCCAACAGCGCAGCCTGTCGCTTCGGCCAGAGCCTCATAACTCATGCCCTGGACCACAACCATGACGAGAGCTTCGCGCTGGTCTGCCGGAAGACGCGAAAGGGCCATGGACAGGTCCTTGAGTGCCAAGCTGTCTTCATGCGTTGCGTTGCTGGCGAAAGAAGATGCGGGAACGTCATCGATGTCTGTCGTCTCGCGACGCTTGCGCAGGTCGGAGATGAAGCGATTGCGAAGGATGCGATGCATCCAGGCCGAGAAATTGGTGCCCGGAATGAAACTGTCCTGAGCGGCCAGGGCATTGCAGACTGCATCCTGAACCAGATCTTCAGCAGCCGAGCGATTCCGTGTGAGGGAGAGCGCCTGGATACGCAGTTTGGGGAGAATCTGGATAACTTGGTCGTGGAAGCTGGTCATGCGAAAATCCTTCTTCGCTCAGTGCTTTTCATCCGACCAATGAATGGCGCGAAAGATCGGTTGCATCAGATTGCAATTTTTTGAACTTATTTTTTCACAACCCTGCAATCTCTTGTCGCGAGCGGGCATATCAATAGCGCCATGCTAAGGTGAAGCGGCGGCCCGGACACTTGGTAGCGCCGCAATTTCCGCCAGCTTGGCACGAGCGCGTGAGACCCGCGCTTTCATCGTTCCTACCGGGCAAAGACAGATTTCCGCAGCTTCCTCGTAGCTCATTTCCTGCGCCCCAACGAGGATGAGCGCCTCTCGCAGGGCCTCAGGCAATCTCCAGATAAGCACCGACAGATCGAGCACGTGATCGTGATAACCCTGATCGCCCTCCCTGCCCTCTTCGCTACCTTGCGAAATTTCGGACAGGATCTCAGTCTCTCTGACCTTGCGACGTTTCTGCTCATAGAAAACATTGCGCAGGATGGTGAAGAGCCAGGCCTTGATATTTGTGCCTTCTACGAACTGCGCACGTGCACCCAAGGCGCGCAGAACCGTGTCCTGCACGAGGTCATCTGCTGCCGTAACGTCTCTCGTCAGGTATCGGGCGAAGCCTCGAAGATCGGATAGATGTGCGGCGATACCCCGCCTTACGGGGTCGGCGGCGCCAAGCTTGCTGTCCTGCTGTATAGGCTGGTCCGCGCTCAGGGCACGGTCTCCTCAATTGGGGTCAAAGCATTCCTCTTTGCTGGAGCGTGAAAAAGTGCCATCCTGACGCGACAGACTGCGGTTTGTTCGCGAATTTTCTCGGAGCTTCGTTACTCAATGGTCGATGCAGAGCGCCAAGACCTTATACAAGCCTTGCCCTTTGCGCGACGTTTTGCAAGGGCTCTCGAAGGCAGTCAAAAACAGGGCGACCAACTCGTCGCTTTGGCAATGAAAGACATGGTCAGCCGCAAGGGCGGACATGACATAAGCACACGTTATCGTCTCTACCGCTCTATTATAGAGTGCTTCAGACAGGGAAACGAGGCGCTTCACGCGCCCTCACCGCTATCTCTCACTCAACGGTTGGTGCTTCTGCTTACCTCCCTTGAAGAGGTGCCCCTAAGTGCTGTCGCGCTCATCCTCGATCGGAATGAGAACGAAATTCTTGCCGATATCGCTCTGGCTAATGATGGCCTGCGCTCCGTTGCCGAGACCAGCGTGCTCATCATCGAGGATGAGCCGATCATCGCCATGGATATCCAGGATGTGGTTCAGCAATGCGGTCACCGCATCGCTGGCGTTGCTTATACCGAGGCGGACGCGGTGCGTATCGCCAAGGAGACGAAGCCGGGACTCATTCTCGCCGATATCAATCTCGGCGGTGGCGGTGACGGTATGCATGCCGTCGGGCGTATCATGAAAGACCATCAGGCTCCGGTTATTTTCGTGACCGCCTACCCCGAGCGCCTGCTCACCGGCGAGCAGGAAGAGCCCTCATTCATCATCACAAAGCCTTTCGAGCCGACCACCCTAGCCATCACGACCTATCAGGCCGTGACCGGGGGATTGAAAGCGATCTGACTTGCATCGCAAGGGGCTGTGCGACACATAGGGCAGATGGCCGCACCGATCCTTCATCTTCGCGATATTGTCTACTCTCTTGGGGGCCGTCCACTTCTGGACGGTGCCGAAATCGGGGTCGCCCCCGGCGAGAAGCTCTGTCTCGTCGGTCGCAATGGGTCGGGGAAATCGACCCTCCTTCGTATTGCCGCCGGAGAGATCCTGCCCGATTCAGGTCAGTGCTTCGTCCAGCCTGGAATCAGGATCGTCTATCTACCACAAGAGCCTGATCTTACGGCTTTCCCGACCAGCTACGATTACGTCGCCCAGGACCTGCCGCCTGAGGAAGACTACCTCGCCCGGAGCATGCTCGCCGAGCTTGGTCTGACGGGTGAGGAAAACACCGCCACTTTATCCGGCGGTGAGGCCAGACGCTGCGCACTCGCTCGCGCCCTGGCGGCCAGACCCGATCTGCTGCTTCTGGACGAACCGACCAACCATCTCGATCTGCCCACCATCACCTGGCTCGAGCGAGAACTGGCTTCGATGCGTTCCGCAATGATCGTGATCAGCCATGACCGACGCCTCCTCGAAACACTCTCACGCGCTGTCGTCTGGCTGGAACAGGGCATCACCCGCCGTCTCGATCAGGGATTTGCGCGTTTCGAAGACTGGCGCGAGGAGGTGCTCGCTCTGGAAGAGCTGGCCGCCCATAAGCTCGACCGCGAAATCGCTCGTGAAGAAGACTGGATGCGCTATGGCGTCACAGCCCGGCGCAAGCGCAATGTGCGTCGCGTGGCTGAGCTGGCCGGGCTGCGTTCGCGGCGGAAGGAAATTTCCAGCCAGTTCCGTGGCGCGCTCAAACTGACCGTTTCCGAAGCCGAAAGCACCGGCAAGCTTACGACCGTCGCCGAGAATGTGACCAAGGGTTTTGGCGACCGTATCGTGGTCAAAGACCTCGATCTCCGCGTACTCAAGGGCGACAGGCTTGGCATTGTTGGCGCCAATGGCATGGGCAAGACGACCTTGCTGCGCCTCCTGACCGGCGAGGATCAACCCGATAGCGGGCGCGTGCAGATCGGACCATCTACCTCGCTTGTGACGCTCGATCAGCGCCGCGCGAGCCTCGATCCGGCGCTGACTCTTGCAGACACCATGACTGGCGGCAGCGGCGATATTGTTCAGGTCGGCACCGAGAAGCGTCATGTCATCGGCTATATGAAGGACTTCTTGTTCCGGCCCGAGCAGGCGCGCACACCGGTTGGCGTGCTTTCCGGCGGTGAACGCGGGCGTCTCGCTTTGGCCTGTGCCCTCGCTCAGCCATCCAATCTTCTGGTGCTCGACGAACCGACAAACGATCTCGATCTGGAAACGCTCGATCTGCTTCAGGAGATGCTTGACGATTACCCCGGCACAGTCCTCCTGGTCAGCCATGACCGCGACTTTCTCGACCGCGTTGCAACCTCCGTGCTGGTGGCACAAGGCGATGGGGAATGGATCGAATATGCGGGGGGTTACAGCGATATGCTGGCGCAGACGGGTGGTGCCGCACCTGTCGAGCGCGGCGCTGCTTCAGGCGGCGCCAAGGAGAAGGGTATATCCGATAGGAATGCTGCAAAATCAGAAAAATCTAGCAAGAAGCTCAGTTACAAAGACAAGCTGGCGCTCGAGAAGCTCCCGCAGGAGATCGATCGGCTCGAAAAGCTGATTCAGGCTCAGCGCAACATCTTGTCGGACCCGTCTCTCTATGCGCGCGATGCGAAGAAGTTTGCCAAGGTTAGCGACGATCTGACGCAGGCCGAGACCGCGCTGGCTGAAGCAGAAGAATCCTGGCTGCTGCTCGAGATGAAGAAGGAAGAAATAGAGGCGGGCGCCTGAGTGGCGCCCGTGCCGTTCAGTTATTGATCAACCCGGAGAGCTCCATGGCTTTCCGGGAAGCATCCATACTCTCCTTGACCCTGATGGCGGCGTCCAGCGCCCTGATCCCGGCTTCCGCGTCGACGAGGATAGGCGCTCCGTCGAGACAGGAAGCCGCGAATGCGTCGTGTTCGGCAGCGAGGCAGTCGCAGTCTTTCCATTTCAAAGCTTCGCGTCTGAAACCGCCCGTTCCCGGCAGGGGAAGTCCGCGCTTGCGACCGATCATGGTCAGCTCCTGCTGCACGAAATCGGCAGAAAGATAGCCTTCCTCGGAAAAAACCCGCATACGGCGCTCGGTCTTCAGCGAGATGCGGCTTGCCGAAATTGACGCAACGCAGCCATTCTCGAACCGGACGCGAGCGTTGGAGATATCCTCATGCTCACTCGACACGGCCACCCCCACCGCATCGATCGATTCTATAGGGGACTCAACGAGCGAGAGCACGAGATCCAGATCGTGGATCATCAGATCGAGGATAACCGACACATCGGTGCCCCTCGGTTTGAAGGGTGCGATACGTGTGGCCTCGATGTAGAGCGGCTTGCCGATGCGTTCCGAAATGGCTCGGTGCTCGGAGGAGTAGCGCAGAAGATGCCCCACCTGAAGGACGCAGCCCGTTTCCATGGCGAGCGCCGCAAGAGCATTGGCTTCCTCCAGCGTCGCGGCGATCGGCTTCTCGACCAGAACATGCCGCCCGGCTCTGAGACAGGCCGACGCGACCGGGAAATGATGCTCGGCGGGGGCTGCCACGATGACGGCATCGACCGAAGCAATCATTGCTTCGAGGCTCTCGGCTACGAAGCAGCCGGCCTCTTTTGCAACCGCTCCTGCTCGGGCGGGATCGGGATCGAAAACAGCGATCAGGGTCTCGCGGGGGCAGTCGCGCGCCTTGAGAGCGTGAAACCGGCCGAAATGTCCGGCCCCGACAATTCCGACCTTCAGCATGTGTTTTCCTGGCTCTTGAGCAACTGAATTCATGTTTTTGGTGTAGCAGGGCGCAGAGGGAGGTTGCAACGCGCTGCGCCACCCGGCATCTTCCCGCAGCCTGACCGCCCTGCGGTAGTTTTTGATCTCCGGTCGTTACAAAGAAGGACGCCGCTCAGTTCGATGATGTACTATAGTCGGCCTACCATGCTGGGAGTTCTCGGGGTTTGTTTCCTCGGGCTTCTCCTCTGCCTGCCCAATTTCATGCGCGCGCCCTCGCCCAAATTACCTTGGCATCAGATCCATCTGGGTCTCGATCTGCGCGGCGGCTCCTATCTTCTGCTTCGACTCGATCAGCAGAGTCTCGTTGACGATCGCCTTCAGAGCCTTGAAGATCAGGCCAAGCAGGCGCTCATCGAGAAGAATCTCGGCTATCGCGATTTCCGCAAGGATGACACGACCCGCACGCTCAGCTTTCTGCCGCGTGATGCGAGCGAGGCGCAGGCCAGCCTTGCAGCCCTGTCCAGCGTGACCGGAACCGGGAACGAAGTCGCCGCCTCGCTGGAGCATGACCGGCTCGTTTTGACCCTGAACCAAACCGCTCTGAAAGCACGCGCCCGCGAGGCCGTCAGCCAGTCTATCGAAATCGTGCGTCGCCGTATCGACGCGACCGGAGCGGTCGATCCCGAGATTACCCGTCAGGGCGATGACCGTATTGTTGTCGAGCTACCGGGTATCAGCGACCCGGAGCATATCAAGCGCCTGCTGGGCACGACCGCTAAGATGACCTTCCGGCTGCTTGCCAGTAGCGCAGGCGGCAATATCGCGCCACCGGGGGCCACCATGCTTCCCGATCTGAGTGCTGGCAATACGCTTTTGCCAGTCATGGATCATGTCGAGGTGGATGGCGCCGCGCTCACGAATGCGGGTGCAACGATCGACCAGCAGACGGGAGAATGGGCAGTCAGCTTCTCGTTCAACCGCGCCGGGGCGAGCGCCTTCGCGCGCACGACAGCCCAGAATGTCGGGCGTCGCTTCGCCATTGTGCTCGATAACAAGGTGATAGAAGCCCCTGTGATTCGTACGCCGATCACGCAGGGCAATGGCCAGATTACCGGCAACTTCAACGCGCAGGCGGCTACCGATCTCGCGGTGATGTTGCGTGCCGGTGCGTTGCCTGCACCGCTGGCCGTGATCGAACAACGCTCGATCGGCCCCTCTCTCGGTGCTGACTCGATCCGGGCCGGAGCGATCAGCCTCGGCATCGGCTTTGTACTCGTCATCCTGTTCATGGCGTTCTTCTACGGGCGGTTCGGCCTCTACGCCAATGTAGCCCTCCTTGCCAATCTTGTTCTCATGACAGCCATTCTGTCGCTTTTCGAAGCGACGCTGACCCTGCCAGGCATGGCGGGTATGCTGTTGACGCTGGGTATGGCCGTCGATGCCAATATTCTGATCAATGAGCGCATCCGCGAAGAGGTCAAGCGGGGCCGCACGCCGCTTGCCGCCATGCAGGCCGGCTTCGAGCGCGCCTCCTCAACCATCATCGATAGTAACGCCACCGCCTTCCTGGCCCATGTGATGCTGTTCGTATTCGGCACGGGCCCTGTGCGTGGCTTCGCGCTTACGATCACGATCGGTATCGTGACCACGCTCTTCACAACCATGCTGCTGTCACGCCTCCTGATGGTGCGCTGGTACGCCCTCACCCGTCCCACAGAACTGCCGGTCTGAAGCGATGCTCTCACGTCCCCTTTTCCGCTTCGTCCGCGAAGACAAGCATATCCCGTTCATGCGCGGCCGCTTTGCCGGTCTCGCAACCTCGGCCATTCTCTCTGCATTGTCCGTTGTGCTCTTTTTCGTGCCGGGTCTGAAGCTCGGGCTCGATTTTCACGGCGGCATCGTGGTGGAGGCCCAGACCCAGGGGCCTGCCGATTTCGACAAGCTGCGCCGCGCGCTTGCCGCGCACCAGATCTCCGCCGCCGGGTTGCAGAAATTCGGTGCCGATAATGACGTACTGATCCAGCTCGATACGCCACCCCCCGGCCCAAGGCAGGAGGCGGCTACCCAGGCCCTCGTCGATGAGGTGCGTCACGCCGTGGTCGAGGCCCAGCCGGGCACGCAGGTGCTACGCGCAGATGCCGTTGGCGCCTCGGTTTCGAGCGAGTTGTTCCGAAACGGCCTTCTGGCGCTCGGGCTGAGCCTTGTCATGATCCTGATCTATATCTGGGTGCGGTTCGAGTGGGAGTTTGCGGTCAGCGCCGTCATTACCCTCGTACTCGATCTCACCAAGACCGTCGGTTTTCTTGCGGTCACGCGCTTCCAGTTCGATCTGGTGATGGTGGCCGCGATCCTGACCATTCTTGGCTACTCAACCAACGACAAGGTAGTGGTCTATGACCGCGTGCGTGAAAATCTGCGCAAGTACCGCACCATGCCGTTGCGCGAGCTGCTCGATCTGTCGATCAACGAGACATTGAACCGAACACTCGGCACGTCGATGACCGTCTTTCTCGCAGCCCTGCCACTAGCGATTTTTGGCGGACACAGCCTGTCGGGTTTCGCGACAGTCATGCTGTTCGGTATTGTCGTAGGGACCTCGTCGTCAATCTTCATCGCAGCGCCACTGCTGCTGCTCATGGGCGAGAAACGCCTGCGTCGCAGCAAAGCGCCGTAAGCTGGTCGTCAAGGATAAAAAAGGGGGCCAAATCGGCCCCTTTTTTTATGCTGCTTATCAATTCACGGGGCAGCAGGAGACGGTGCGATTAGAGTCAACGCCTCAGGCGGCTGAGGCACGGGGGTCGAGTAATCCAGTATCTGTGCGATTCCGGCTTCGGCGAGACGAAAATTCCGTTCTGTCGGGGAGTAGGCTGCCTGTCTGATAAGCTGCCATGTATTGTGATCGACCGCGATAAGGCGAGCAATTTCCGGCTTGGTAGCCTTGTGCTGCAGTATACGCGTGATCATCCCATGCTCGGCCATACCGTTGGCGATGGCATAGCTTGTCAGCAGAACGCTAGGAGAGCGGTTTTGCAGAATGGCATCTTCGCCCTTGCCCGCGCAGGCGGAGAGGAGGGCAAAACCACAAAGCAGGGTCGAGGCAAGGAAACGGCGCATCGGACAATCATGCGCCCAGATGCTGCGCACGCCAAGTCGGCGTGCGCAGAGAGAAATCAAATACTTTCTTTGGCGATAAGATCGCGAATTTCGGTCAGCAGTACCTCGCTCTTGGTCGGTGCCGGGGGAGCAGCGGGCGCGGCTTCTTGCTTGCGCTGAAAACGCGAGACCAGCTTGATGAGCCAGAACACGGCGAAAGCCACAATCAGGAACTGGATCACGACATTCAGAAACACGCCGATATTGATCGTGACCGCACCGGCCTTTTGGGCTTCGGCAAGGGTAGGCAGAACCGGCCCCTTGAGGGTGACGAAGATGTTCGAGAAATCGATGCCACCCGTCAGCAATCCGATACCGGGAGTCAGGATATCCTTGACGAGACTGGTCACGATCGACGTGAAGGCAGCGCCGATGATGATACCGACAGCCATGTCGATAACATTGCCTCGCATGATGAATTTCTGAAATTCCGCAATCCAGCCGGGCGTGTGCAGTCTAGATTTCAGATCGGTCATGAGATGTCCTTTTCTTGTGTGTAACGAGCAAAAATACGAGCGCGCCCGCACAGGCAGCATCGCCCGGCGAGCGGCTTCGGCTCGGAATGTGGGATAAAAGAGGTTTACGGGGTAGAAAAAACACTGGCGAGGCAAAAGTTTCTGCGTTTTTGTCGTTCCCCTGATCGTTTCTTTCCGTTATAGCCCCGCCATCCGCTCCGGTCGGCATCGGAGCTTTTCACTGAGGACACCCAAGATGAAATCCGGCATCCACCCCGACTATCACGAAATCAACATCATCATGACCGATGGTACCGAGTTCAAGACGAACTCCTGCTACGGCAAGCCTGGTGATACGCTGCGTCTAGACGTCGACCCGAAATCCCATCCGGCCTGGACTGGCGTGCAGCGCATGCTCGACACCGGGGGCCAGGTTGCCAAGTTCAACAAGCGCTTTGCCGGTATCGGCGCCCGCGCCGCCAAGAAGTAATTCAGGCGCTCCTTCCCGGGCAGGATCTTGTCCTGCCCGGAAACGATCCTACATGCAGGTGGTCACGATGCCCTCAAGGGGTCGCGGCAATACCCTCATGCAGCATCGCCTGCCATTATGGAGGCGTGCTGTTGGATCTGCCTTGAAGGAGGTTCACACCATGTCCTACGATTTTGCCCCGCTTCTGCGTTCCGCTATCGGCTTTGACCGCCTCGCGCGCCTCGTTGATGACGCTGTGTCCAACGCGCCAGCGAATACGAGTTATCCCCCCTATAACATCGAAAAAGCGGCTGATGACGTTTATCGCGTCACGATGGCTCTTGCCGGTTTCGGGCCGGATGACGTCGAAATTTACCTCGCCGATAATCAGCTGATTATCAAAGGCAGCGCGCCCCGTTCTGGCCGCGGGGGTGAGATCCTGCATCGCGGCATTGCAACCCGTGCATTCGAGCGCCGCTTCGCCCTTGCCGATCATATCCAGGTTGCCGGCGCCGAACTTGTCAACGGATTGCTGAGCATTTCCATACGCCATGTGATCCCGGAGGCGCTGAAGCCGCGACGTATCCCCATCACGTCAGGCGTTGCAGCCGAGCTGACGCCGTCACCCGTCGATGCGCAGCAGAACGTATCGGTTGGGCACGCCGCCTGAGCCCTCGAGCACACGACGTGGATGCGGCAGGCAGCGGTGACGACACCGCTCGGGAACGCTGGTTTTTTGCCCGTTTTGATGCGGAGGGGCTTGACCCTTCCGCCTTTCGCGGACCATATCATCGCAGACTTTGCAATGCATCCAGCAGGTGCCGTGCAGATCACCCCGGCCCGCCGGGGCGTCACATTTCGATCGGTGCCTGCTGGAGCGACGCTCCTCACGCAGGATAGACCGAGATGACCTTGCCGCTTATGCCGAAAGCCACCGCTGTGTGGCTGATCGACAAGACCGCCCTCACCTTCACCCAGATCGCCGAGTTCTGCGGTATGCATCCGCTAGAGGTGCAGGCCATTGCCGATGGTGAAGTCGCTGCTGGCATCAATGGTTATGACCCAGTCAAGAACAATCAGCTGACGCAGGAGCAGATCACGCGCTGCGAGGGCAATGCCGATCTGCGACTGAAGCTGTCGGCCAAAGCCAATCCTGTGGCGCGTCGCGCCAAGGGCGCACGCTATACGCCCATCGCCCGTCGTAATGACCGCCCCGATGCCATTGCCTTCGTGCTGCGCCAGTTTCCCCAGCTTTCCGAATTGCAGATCATCAAGCTGCTCGGCACCACCAAGGATACTATCGCCAAGGTGCGCGACCGCCAGCATTGGAACAGCGCCAACATCAAGCCGCGCGATCCGGTCATTCTGGGCCTGTGCAGCCAGACAGATCTGAATGCTGCGGTGCAGGCGGCTAATGAGCGTCTTGCCCGTGAGGGTCATACCGTGCCTGTCGTCGCGGAATTGTCAGACTTCGACGACAGCCAGAACTAAGAAGAGATGGCACCAGCCCCCAACCCTGTGTAGGTTTTCCGGGTTGGCGCCTGTCATTCAAGCGGAAAGAGAACGATGCTCGTTGATCATGAAGTCATGCTTCGCCGTTTGCATGAGCTCCGTAGCGAGCACCGCGACCTCGATACAGTGATAGACAGGCTGGTGCTGCATCCTCTTAATCAGCTGCAATTACAGCGGCTCAAGAAGCGAAAGCTCGTCCTCAAGGATGAGATCAACTTCATCGAGAACCGCCTGATACCGGATGATATTGCCTGAATGAGCGAAGAACTCGATCTCTACCGTCACACCACGGACGCGACCCAGACCCCTCGGGTGGGCATTGTCATGGGTAGCCAGTCCGACTGGACGACAATGAATTTCGCTGCCGAAAAGCTGGCCGAACTCGATATCGGGTTCGAGACGCGCATCGTCTCCGCTCACCGCACGCCCGACCGGCTCGCTGACTATGCACGCTCAGCCCGTGGCCGAGGGTTGCAGGTAATTATCGCTGGCGCAGGTGGGGCAGCCCACCTGCCGGGAATGGTATCGGCCTGGACCACCCTGCCTGTTCTGGGTGTGCCCGTTGAATCGCACGCGCTTAAAGGCATGGATTCGCTTTTATCCATCGTTCAGATGCCGGGCGGTGTGCCGGTGGGTACACTCGCTATCGGCAAGGCAGGCGCAATCAACGCAGCCCTTCTGGCCGCATCGATCCTGTCTCTCAACGATGAAGGCGTTCAGGCACGTCTGGACACATGGCGTGCCATGCAGACGGCTTCCGTGGCCGACACCCCTGAATCATGAGTCATAATGCGCTGCCGGCAGGGGCAACGATCGGAATTATCGGCGGCGGTCAGTTGGGTCGTATGTCCGCAGTTGCAGCGTCCCGTCTGGGCTATCAGGTGCATATCCTTAGCGCGGAGAGCAACCCGCCTGCTCAGGACACCGCGCGCGCGGTGACAATTGGGGCGTATGATGACGAAGCGGTCCTGCGGCGCTTCGCAGAGAGCGTCGATGTCATCACCTTCGAATTCGAGAATATCTCGTCCGACGGTCTGGATCTCCTTGCGTCGCTCTGCCCCGTCCATCCTGCCGGGCGCATTCTTGCCATCAGCCAGGACCGCATTCTTGAAAAAACCTTTCTCGGTGCGCAGGAAATTCCCGTTGCCCCATGGGTTTCCGTGCCCGACGCGGCGTCTCTAAAGGGTGCAGCGACCGAACTCGGCTTTCCGCTCCTGCTAAAAACCACGCGGTTCGGCTATGATGGCAAAGGGCAGTTTCGCATTGCCGATGCTGAAGCCCTGGCAGGGCTGGCCTCGGAGCTTCCCTACCCACTCATCGCCGAGGGGTTTATCGATTTCGAGCGCGAATTGAGCGTCATGGTCGCCCGCAGCGCGAGTGGCGCCGTTCAGTGCTTCAGCGTCACAGAGAACCAGCATCGGGACGGCATTCTCGATATCAGCCTGGCCCCTGCACGCATTCCCGTAGCGCTCGCAGAAGAAGCAGAGGCGCTTGCCCGCCGAATTGCGGAAACAATCGGCCTGATTGGCATTCTCGGCGTCGAAATGTTTGTCTCGGCAAAGGGGACACTTCTCGTCAACGAGATTGCGCCACGCCCCCATAATTCCGGTCACTGGACAATGGATGCGTGCCTGATCGACCAGTTCGAAATGCATATACGCGCCGTTGCCGACCTGCCTTTGCCCGATCCATTCCGTCACAGCGACGCGGTCATGAAGAATCTCGTCGGGCCGGAGGGGATGGCACTCTGCGATACTGTGCTCGGCCGCTCCGGGCTCGCACTGCATCTTTACGGCAAGAGAGAATGTCGTCGGGGACGAAAAATGGGCCATGTCAACGCTCTGTTCCCATTGGGCGCACTGCCCGGTCCTTACGGGGTCTCCGCCCGCTTCGACTCAGCTCTGGAAGACCTTCAAGAGGCCTAACTCGCTCAGACTGACATAGGCGCCGTTGCCGATAATGATATGATCGGCAACGCGCACCTCAATGAGTGCTGTCGCTCTCTGGGTATCATGGGTCATGGCAATATCGCCGTCAGACGGGGTTGGATCGCCGCTCGGATGATTATGGACCAGGATGATGCTTTTAGCCCCAAGTTCCATCGCACGCCGCGCGACTTCCCGTGGGTAGACCGGCGTGTGGTTCACGGTGCCACGGGTCTGCGCCTCGTCGGCGAGAAGGCGATTCTTGTCGTTGAGAAACAGGATACGAAATTGCTCAATCGGCTCGCGAGCCAGCCGGGAAATCAGGTAGTCGAGCATGAGCTTGCGATTAGTGAATATATCGTCTCGCCCAAGACGCGCCCGGCTAACCCTCATCGCAGCATCATGAACGAGGTGCAGTGCGGTGCGAATATGAGGCTCAATATGCAGGATGCCGCTCAGCGCCCTATCGTCAGAGGCAAAGGTTGCAGCAAGGGAACCGAAGCGAATGAGAAACGCGTCAACCATTGGCTGACGCTGCTCCATTTGCACAGAAATAGCCCCGCAGAAAAGGCGCAACAGCACGTCGTCTGCCAGTACACGTCCATGCCCGGCGACTACAGCTCGATGGGGAATTTCCGCCCAACCTGAAGGAGGAGGCTCTGATCTGCCGTTATCAGGATCCAGCTCTTGGCTAGTTGCAACTTTATTGAGATTTCTTTCTTTCAACCTCTCCCCCGTTAAATTCTACAGAGAATACTATGTCTAGTTTCGAAAAATTTACGAGTGAACATTCTATTTTATTTGACCTTGACGGGACTATTATCGACTCCCGCATTGGTATTATCGAAACGCTTCATGCAGTGGTCGCGGCATTGGGCCATGTGCCGGACAAGACAATCGATCTGACATGGGTGGTCGGTCCACCACTCACCGAACTCATGGCTGAAGTCATCGGATTTTATGGCGACACGCGGGTCGATGAGGCTGTGGCCCTTTACAGACGCTTTTATGACAATTCCGGGCGCTTCCAGACCCCTGTCTTTCCTGAAATGGCTGAGCTGCTCAGGACCCTTGCACGCTCGCCCATTCGAATCTTCACGGCAACGTCAAAGCCGGCGACGTTGGCACGTTCCATTCTGGCAGGTCATGGTCTCGATCAGTGCTTCGATCGCGTCCACGGAGCGGCGGATGACGATAGCGGCGGGGAAAAACCTGAGATGATTGCTCGTATTATTGCGCAGGAGAGCTTGAACGCCGCCCGGACCCTTATGATCGGCGATCGCCGCTTCGACATTTCCGGCGCGCATGCCAACAAGATGCGCGGGATTGGCGTCCTGTGGGGTTATGGCGGTCAGAAGGAACTTAATGAAGCGGGTGCGGACCTTCTGGTCAAGTCGCCCGACGCCCTTGCCCCTGCGCTCGAGGCTCAACTCGCGGCGCTTTCTCGCGCCTGAGCACGGGAACTTTTCAGAATAACCCTTTCTGTCTCAGGCTGAGCGGGGGGCGCCTGTCGGACACGACCACCACGTCATGCACGATCATCGAGAGGGCACCTGCCTCCTCACTCAGCCTCTGCGCGAAAAACTTCAATGGCGAGGTTGTCGCATGAAAGCTGGCTAGAGTTTTCTGAATGCCGATCAGCGCCACAGCCTGTAGCGCCAGCCCTCGCCTGAAAATTGGAGCGGTCGAGGCGAAATCGTCAACAGGTTCATCGGCTAGAAGACGGTTGCGGTTATCGAGATAAAGCAGTCGGAACTGCTCGGGTACGGCGCTGACCATGCTACGCGAAAGATAGGCACAAAGCTGATCCCAACTTCCCAGCTTCGGCCTGAGCCGCTCTTCCGCGAGGGCCAGCCTTTCCGATACGACCGGGGGAAATTTCAGCAGCAGGACGGCCTGCTCACTGAGACCCGTCGCCCGGAGATCTTCTCCCGGCGCGTCGAAGACCGAAGCAAGGCTGCCGAAGCGATGCAGCAGCGCTTTGGCGAGTGGCTTCGTGTCCCTCCTGGGAATGCTATAGTACAGCAGCATCTCAAGAATTTCGTAATCTGCAAGTGTCTCTGCGCCATTCGTCAGAACCCGGTGACGCATACGTTCTCGATGCCCGTGCGGACCCGTGCCCCTGAGCAGGTTCTTCTCTTGAGACGGAAATGAGGGTTTGGCCATTGCGGCATTACATTCTATATCGATCGGGTGACGCAATCCCTCATATCACCCTCCTCCCCTGAGTATCTCGACCGGCTCAATCCCGAGCAACGCGAGGCCATCGAGACCACTGAAGGACCACTGCTCATTCTCGCCGGGGCGGGAACCGGTAAGACGCGCGTACTGACGACGCGCTTTGCTCACATCCTGCTTGAGCGGCGAGCGCGCCCCTATCAGATCCTGGCTGTCACCTTCACGAACAAGGCCGCACGCGAAATGCGCGAGCGCGTCGGAGCCTTGCTGGGCGAGACGGCGGACGGGTTGTGGCTGGGCACGTTTCACGCGCTCTGCGCGCGCATGCTGCGCCGTCATGCCGGATATGTAGGCCTGACGACAGGTTTCACCATTCTCGATACGGATGATCAGATCCGGCTCGTGCGTCAGATCATGGAGCCCTTTCGCCTCGACACGAAGCGTTGGCCACCTCAGGCGCTGCTGGGCGTGTTCCAGCGCTGGAAAGACCGTGGCCTGACTCCAGAGCAGGTCACTCCCGCCGAAGATACCGATTTTGCCGGTGGCCATGCCCGCAAGCTCTACGCTGCCTATCAGGATCGCCTCAAGGCGGTAAATGCGTGCGATTTCGGCGATCTGATGCTGCATACGCTGGAGATATTGCGCACCCAGCCCGACGTGCTGGCGCAGTATCACCGACTCTTTCGTTACATTCTGGTCGATGAATATCAGGATACGAATACCATTCAGTATCTCTGGCTCCGGCTTCTGGCCAAGCGCGAGCAGGGGCCTTCGAACATTGCCTGCGTTGGCGATGACGACCAGTCGATCTATTCCTGGCGCGGAGCTGAGATCGAAAACATCCTGCGCTTCGAGAAAGATTTTCCCGGCGCCAAGGTCGTCCGGCTGGAACGCAATTACCGGTCCACAGCCCAGATCCTTGCCGCAGCCTCGGGGCTGATCGCGCATAATTCCGGTCGTCTCGGCAAGACCCTGCGTCCTGGGCGCGAGGACGCCCAAGGCGAAAAAGTCCAGATCATCAGCGTGTGGGATTCCGATGAGGAAGCGCGTATTGCCGCGGGGGCAATCGAGCGTCTGCGCGCTGAAGGCCATCCACTCTCGCAGATCGCCATCCTGATGCGCGCTGGCTTTCAGACGCGCCCCTTCGAAGAGCGTTTTCTTACGCTCGGTCTGCCCTATCGTGTTGTCGGTGGGCTGCGCTTTTATGAGCGTGCTGAAATCCGCGATGCCATGGCTTATATGAGGGTTCTGGCGCAGCCCGCAGACGACCTTGCTTTCGAGCGTATCATCAATGTGCCAAAGCGTGGCGTGGGCGCGGCAGGATTACAGAAGCTGCATCACGAAGCACGCCAGCTGAACGCGCCGCTCAGCGTCGGTGTGGTGCATGCGCTCGACACGGGCTTGGTCAAGGGCAAGGGGCGAGAAGCGCTTGCCGGGCTCATGGATGCCTTCCAGCGCGCACGCGAGACCCGAGAAAGCGAAGGCCATGTCGTAGCGACTGAGCAATTGCTCGAAGACAGTGGCTACCTTCAGATGTGGCGCGACGACAAGACGCCCGAGGCCCCCGGCAGACTCGATAACATCAAGGAATTGCTGCGTGCGATCGGCGATTTCGCATCGCTCGAGGGCTTTCTCGAACACGTCGCCCTTGTGACCGAAACAGAAGACAAGGCGAGCGTCGATACGGTGAGCCTGATGACGCTGCATGGCGCCAAGGGACTGGAATTCGACACGGTCTTCCTGCCGGGATGGGAGGAAGGCGTTTTCCCCTCGCAGCGCAGTCTTGACGAGGGCGGCCTCAAGAGCCTGGAGGAAGAGCGTCGTCTGGCTTATGTCGGCATCACCCGCGCCCGCAAGCGGGCCGTGATCCTACATGCTGCGCGCCGGCGTATCTACGCCAACTGGCAGGATTCCATGCCCAGCCGCTTCATCGACGAAATTCCGTCCGATACGGTCGAACATAGCGGTCAGGCCATGCAGGAGCGCCGCCAGCTGGCGGCACAAAGCTCGATCTTCGCTTCCGGGCCTCTGACCAGTGCGAGAGGCAGCTATGGCCGCCCCGCCCCGCGAGTGACCGATATTGTGCCGGATGCTTCACACGGAATTGCCATTGGCGCCCGCGTGTTTCATCAGAAATTCGGCTATGGCACCGTCTTGGCCGTCGAATCCGACAGGCTGCATATCAACTTCGAAAAGGCAGGCGAAAAACGCATCATGGCGCATTTTGTGGAACAGGTCTCGTGAGCGCATCCAGGCGACACGCTTCGGCGCTTGAAACCATTTCTGTCACCGTTGCCGATGAGGCTGTGCCCCTCTTCGAGCAGGCCATGCTCACTGTATGTACCACGGTCGGTATATTCGAAGCCAACGAAGACCAGAATATCTGGCGCGTCGAGGGCGTGAAAGATGTCGGCCATGGTGAGGAGGAACTTGCCCGCGCCCTGACCCTCGCCCGTCTGATGACCGGTGTCGACGCTGAGCTGACCCGTGAACGAACCGAAGCCGAAGGCTGGCTGGCCCGCACCTATGAGGCGTTTCCGCAGCAGGATGTCGGCAAGCGTTTCGCCATTCGTGGCACTCATCTGGCGCCCAGCCACAAGCGCGACCGCCTGACGATCACGCTCGATGCAGGCATCGCTTTCGGTTCGGGCGAGCATGGCTCGACGCGCGGCTGTCTGCGGGCTCTGGAAGACATGGCCTGGCGCAAGCCCACCCGCATTCTCGATATGGGCTGCGGTTCGGGCATTCTGGCCATGGCGGCGGCGCAGCTTTTTCACAAGCGCGTCCTGGCTGTCGATATCGAACCCTGGTCGGTTCGGGTTGCGGCGAGCAACGCGAAGCTGAACGTCATCGGCCCGCTGATCGATGCCCGCCTCGGCAATGGCTGGCTGACCCCCGCCGTACGTGCGAAAGCGCCTTACGATCTGGTGTTTGCCAATATTCTTGCGCGCCCGTTGTGCAAAATGGCGCGCTCTCTCGCGACCCATCTCGCGCCGGGCGGTACGGTCATTCTTGCCGGTCTTCTGACGACCCAGGCCCGTATGGTGCTGGCCGCCCATAGACGTCAGGGTCTGGTGCTCGAAAAGCAGTATTACGAAGGCGAGTGGTCCACGCTGGTGCTGCGTCGTCGTGATTAAACTGCGCGACGCGACCGAAGCCGATCTGCCAGAAATTCTGGCGATCACCAATGACGCGATCGACACATCTGAGGCGATCTGGGCCACCTCGCCCCGCACATTGGAAGAGCGCCGTGACTGGATGAACGACCGACAGGCGAAGAACCTCCCTGTGGTTGTTGCGGTCGAAGGCGGCGCTATTCTCGGCTTTGCCTCCTATGGGCCTTTTCGTGCCTATGAGGGCTACGCACAGACGGTAGAGCATTCCGTCTATGTTGCCCGAAAGGCCCAACGTCGCGGTATCGGGCGCATTCTCCTCGACGAGATGGTCCGTCATGCCGAGAAATCGGACATGCATGTGCTGATAGGCGCGATCACGGCCAGTAATACGGCGTCGATTGCGCTTCATCGCGCCGCCGGGTTCAGCGAAAGCACCCCGCTACCCGAGATGGGCCGGAAGTTCGGACGCTGGCTCGACCTCGTATTCATGTACAGGCTCTTCGAGAGCCGCTGAGTTCTGCTCCCTGTTTGAAAGATCACGCGATGAGCCTCATCCCTCTTGCCAACCGTCAGGCCCTCGTCAGGACGGAGCTCGAAGCGAGCCATGTAGACGGGTTTTTCCTCCCGCGCGGCGACGAGTTTCTGGGCGAATATGTGGCCCCCTATGCCGAGCGCCTCGCCTGGCTGACCGGGTTCACCGGCTCTGCGGGCATGGCCATTCTGCTGTGCGACAAGGCCGCCGTCTTTTCGGATGGCCGTTATACCAGCCAGCTGCGCGATCAGGTGGATCCCAGCCAATGGGAATGCCTGCATATCACCAATGAGCCACCCGCCTCCTGGCTGACGTCCAATGGCAAGGGATTGAAGATCGGCTATGATCCCAGACTGGTCAGTGAAGTGCAGCTCAACGCTCTGGTCGGACCGGACCATGAGTTTGTCGCGCTTGACCGAAACCCCATTGATGCTGCCTGGACAGACCAACCCAACCCGCCCGAAAGCGAGGTGAGATTTCAGGAAATCTCTTTCAGTGGGGAAGACAGCCTCTCTAAACGTCGCAAAATTGGCGGTGCCCTGCGCAAGGCGGGTCAGGAAGCGATGCTTGTCTGCGACCCCACCTCGCTTGCCTGGCTTCTGAATATCCGTGGTGATGACGTGCCGCATACGCCGATCATTCTCGCTTTCGGCATTCTTCACCACGATGCCTCGCTCGAGGTTTTTGTCGATATCAGCCGTGTCAGTGCCGACGCTGCCGTTTCTTTCCGCAATGTCTCTGTTCTGCCGCCGGGAGACATGCCCGAACGTCTCAGGGCGTTGAGCGGCCAGATGGTGCGCTTCGATCCGGCACAGACCGGGCTCTGGTTCATCCAGACCCTCTCCGATGCCGGGGCGAAGCTCGCACGTGGCGCCGATCTCTGCGCCCTGCCACGAGCCTGCAAGAACGAAACCGAGCAGAACGGCGCACGCGAGGTGCATCTGACCGATTCAGCAGCTCTCTGCCGGTTCCTGCGCTTCGTAACCCGTGAGGGCACGGGTCTGCGCGAAACCGAGCTTGCAGAGATCCTTGACGGGCTAAGGGCCGCCTCGCCCGATTATCATGGCGAAAGCTTCCCCGCGATTTCGGCAGTCGGGCCGAATGCCGCCCTGCCCCATTATCGCGCGCTGCCGGGCGAAGATCGCGTGCTGGAAGCCGATCAGATTTATCTGATCGATAGCGGCGGTCAGTACAGCGCAGGCACGACCGATGTGACGCGAACGATATGGAACGGCCCCGGCACGCCGCCCGCCTCGCTCTGCGAGGCCTTCACGCGCGTGCTCAAGGGCAATATCGCCCTTGCCCGTGCGCGTTTTCCTGCGGGCACGACCGGGCACCGTCTCGATGCGCTGGCTCGCTATGCACTCTGGCAGGCCGGGCTCGATTACGATCACGGCACGGGCCACGGGATCGGCAGCTATCTCTCGGTTCATGAAGGGCCGCAGAATATCAGCTCGGTGGCCCGTCCGGTCGGGCTTGAAGCCGGCATGATCCTCTCGGACGAACCTGGCTATTACCTGCCGGGTGAATATGGCATCCGCCTTGAGAACCTGCTTCTGGTACGTCCCGCTCCACTCGAAGCAAAAACACCGTTTCTTGAGTTCGAGGTTCTGGGCTTCGCGCCCTTTGACCGTACCCTGATCATGGCATCGTTACTGGAACCTGAAGAGCTGCGCTGGCTGAATGCCTATCATGAGGCTACGCTCTCGCGCATCGCGCCACTACTGGACGAAACGAACAGGAACTGGCTCGTGGCTGCCTGTGCGCCGATTACGAACTGACAAAGGAAAGACAGAATGGCTGATCACATGATCCCCGCGACCCTTATCGAAGGTGACGGTATCGGTCCCGAGATCACCGCTTCGGTCGTCGAGATCCTGACGAAAATCGGGGCACCTTTCGAGTGGGACCATCAGTCCGGTGGGCTCGGTGCGATCGAGAAATTCGGTGCGCCCCTGCCGCAGCCCACGCTCGACAGCATTCGCAAGACCGGCCTCGCGCTCAAGGGCCCGCTGACGACGCCGGTTGGCGCCGGGTTCAAATCGGTCAATGTGACGATGCGTCAGGAATTCGGTCTCTACGCCAATCTGCGCCCGACGCGCACGGTCGTGCCGGGTGGTCGCTTCGACAAGGTCGATCTGGTTGTCGTGCGTGAGAATATCGAAGGGCTTTATGCCGCCATGGAGCATTACCTGCCCGAGGGTGACGACCCCAAGGGTCTGGCTTACGGTGCCGGTTTCAACTCGCGTCGTGAATGCGCCCGTATCGTGCGTTTTGCGTTCGATTACGCTGTCGCCAATGGCCGCAAGAAGGTCACCCTGGTTCACAAGGCCAATATTCTCAAGATCTTCAGCGGAATCTTCCTTGAGGAAGGGCGCAAGATTGCCAAGGAATACGAAGGCAAGGTGGCGGTCGATGAACGCATCGTTGATGCCTGCGCCATGCAGCTCGTGACCGACCCTTGGCAGTATGACGTGATTGTCACCACCAACCTCTTCGGCGATATCCTCTCCGATCTGACCGCAGGTCTGGTTGGCGGTCTGGGCATGGCGCCCGGTGCCAATATCGGCCCCGATGCTGCGATTTTCGAGGCCGTGCATGGTTCGGCGCCCGATATCGCAGGCAAGGGCGTTGCCAACCCACTCGCCATGCTGATGGCAGCGAGCATGATGCTTGCCCATGTGGGACGTCAGGATCTGTCGACACGCGTCGATAACGCCATTGATCGCGTGATCCGTATCGATGGCGTGCGCACACGCGACCTCGGCGGTGAAACCGGCACGGCCGAGCTGACCAAGGCGCTGCTCGCCGCGCTCTGAAACGAAAAGGGAGAGAGCCAGCTCTCTCCCTTACTCAGGTTGCCTGCCCTTCATCCTGAATAACCTCGCTTAAGGGGCGCTGTGCGGGCAAGGCGACGAGCCCCTGTGATGCTCATCGAAACCGTGAACATAAAATAGAAGTTTCCGTGCGCCTGGGCCCGACAATATCCGGTTTCATCTCATTTGCGCATCAGGCGTTGCGCCCTGATCGACAGTGACATTTCGGCTGTCAGAATTTGTGTTCAGGTCGAAAGCACGCCGCCCGCCAAGAAAAGCACGTTGCTGGTTATCGCGACAACGCATCCCGTCTGGAAGCGCGGCAGCGACACCGACCGCACTCGTTTTTTGCCGCGAGAGTAGCCATTCTTTACCCAAAACATGAGGCCTGCGGCAAGACAGGCGCCGCCCCCTCCTGCTCCCGCAACGCTCTTTAACCAAGGTCGATTCGAGGCTTATTGAGAACCGCAGAGGTACTGATTTCGAATATATTGTATACCAACAATGTTTCTTCGATATTTATTTATTTTATAAAAATATAACCTATATTTTGATCGAGTTTTATTGATCGGCATATTCTTGATTGTCCAGCCAATTTCGCGCGTTCAATACGCGGACGGGTGATCGTCGTGCATGGCGCGGGCTGCCCGAAAGCGTTGTTTAACGGGAGGACACGTATCATGGCGCATATCGCTCTTGCAGATCACACCGATAGTTTCTTCATTCCCTGCGTCACGCTCATCGGTCCTGGCTGCGCCAGACAAGCTGGCGACCGCGCCAAGGCACTTGGGGCAAAGAAGGCCCTGATCGTGACCGATGCCGGCATGAAGAAACTTGGGGTTGCCGACACGATCTCAGGTTATCTGCTTGAAGACGGCCTCGAAACAGTTATCTACGCGGGAGCCGAACCCAACCCGACCGACGTCAACGTGCATGACGGCGTGAAAATCTTTCAGGACAAGAACTGCGATTTCATCGTTTCGCTCGGGGGTGGCTCCGCTCATGATTGCGCGAAGGGGATCGGTCTCGTGACCGCAGGCGGCGGCAATATTCGTGACTACGAGGGGCTCGATCGATCCAATATCCCCATGACACCTCTCATCGCCATTAACACGACGGCTGGCACCGCGTCGGAGATGACGCGGTTCTGCATCATAACGAACTCCGAAACGCACGTAAAAATGGCGATTGTCGATTGGCGCTGCACGCCAATGATCGCCATCGACGACCCCAATCTCATGGTCGCCATGCCGCCTTCCCTGACCGCAGCAACAGGCATGGATGCACTTACCCACGCCATTGAGGCCTATGTTTCGACAGCAGCGACGCCGATCACGGATGCGTGTGCCGAAAAGGCCATAACCCTGATTGCCGATAATCTAGCGAAGGCCGTAGGTAACGGCGAGAACATGGAAGCCCGGGTGGCCATGTGTTACGCGCAATATCTTGCAGGCATGGCCTTCAATAATGCGTCGCTTGGCTACGTGCATGCCATGGCGCATCAATTAGGTGGATTCTATAACCTGCCTCACGGCGTGTGTAACGCGGTGCTTCTACCGCATGTCTGCCGTTTCAATCTTATCGCCGCAGCAGATCGTTATGCACGCGTCGCCAGACTGCTAGGTGTGCCGACCGATCTGATGAGCCGCGACGAAGCCGCGGAGGCGGCCATCGACGCAATCGCTCTCTTGTCGACATCCGTGGGTATCCCTGCTGGACTCGCTGCACTTGGGGTGAAGGCAGAAGATCACAGGATCATGGCCGAGCACGCCCGAAAAGACGTCTGCATGCTAACCAACCCGCGCAAGGCAACACTTGCCGAGATCGTGGACGTGTTTGAAGCCGCTATGTGACGCTCTGGAGCCACTGCTGCAGTGAAGCGGCAGTGGCTCCAGTACCGGACTGAGCGCGCCGAGGCACGATACTTTTCGAATTATCCACGCCCCTTTGGAACCGTAATGCACGATAAGGGTTCTCGACGAGCGACGATGGGGGAAAGCTGTGGCAGGTAATCAACACGAGGATATCCCGCCGGAATTGGCGCCATCTCTTACTCATGAAGAACGTCTCTCCTTAGCCCGGATACAGCTCAAGCAGCTTCGTGACAGGCAGGTCGATTGGGCGACGACAGAGTTGGGCGACCGTCTCAAGCTTTTGCGCCGCTTTCGCAAAATGCTGCTCAACGAAACAAGAAGCCTCATCGCTCTCATCCCCGATCATGGCGCTATCGATGTCATGACCGCCGAGATTTTACCTCTGCTGGCTGCGACGGGCTTTCTGGGGCGTGAGGCCCTCGCCATCTTGAAGCCCATCTCGCTTGCATTGCGTGGAAGGCCGCTCTGGCTCTGGGGCATCCGAAGCAGGGTCGTGAGAAAACCCCTTGGGACGGTACTGATCCTTGCGCCAGGAAACTATCCCCTCATGCTCGGCGCGATACAGGCGCTTCAGGCATTGATCGCGGGCAACGCGGTTGGGCTCAAACCTGCGCCGGGCCGCTCTGCGCTGCTCCTTCGTTTCGCGTCTCTTCTGACGCGCGCTGGCTTTCCCGAGGGCATTATCGAGATCCTCCCCGAAGATTCCGGGCCGCAAGCGAGCGCAGCGGGATACGATCTGATTGTTCTGACAGGCTCAGAACAAACGGGGAAAAAAGTCGCACTTGCCGCTGCGAGCACTCTGACTCCAACGATCATGGAGCTCTCGGGCGCCGACCCCGTTTTCGTTTTGCCCTCAGGCGATCTAAACTTGGTTGCGCGCGCCTTGCATTTCGGATTGACCCTCAAGCAGGGTTCCACCTGCATCGCTCCACGCCGTGTCTATGTGCATAAGATGCATCGTGACGCTCTTGAGGCGCGGCTCTCTCGGATTTTTCGGCAGTCTTCCATAGCTTTGCAGCAAAAGACCTGCCCAGCATTGAGTCAACTCGTGAGCGCTGTCGGGCAAGCAGGAGGAGATATCAGGCAGATGGGGCCCGCCACCATTCTGCTACTCGATGCCGAGAGCGCAGAGCTTGCGGATGTCGATCTGTTTGCCCCTTGGCTCGCCTTGATCGGGGTGTCTGACATGGTAGAGGCAGTTCAGCTCGAAAACCGTTCACGACATGCCTTGGGCGCCAGCATCTTCGGTGAGGAGAAGGTGGCGCAGGCGCTGGCCAAGCAGATCCCCGCTGGGTCGATCACAATCAACGATCTGATTGTGCCTACAGCTGACCCACGACTTCCTTTTGGTGGGGCGAAAGCGAGCGGCTATGGCGCCACTCGCGGTAGAGAGGGGCTGCTGTCGATGACACGGCCAGTCTCGATTTCCACACGCCGATCAGGAGCATTTCATCTCCTGGCCCGCGTCAGACGCTGGCATGCGAGATATTCTCGCTGATGTTTGAAACCTTGGCGATCACGATCCGTTCAATCCGTCCGTCCAGATTTCAAGCGCCTGCCCCATTCGAAACCAGATGAGTGTTGCGCCATCGGCAGGGCACGATATCATCTCTAAACCGAAACATTCTGGACTCGCTTATCCAACAGGAAGGATCTCCTGCCTTATGGCCCCGTCGCTCCTTCCAAACTCGTCTTCCCTCACGCCCGACGTGGCATCGAGACAGATTGCAGTTGTCGGAGGAGGTCCGGGAGGACTCGCCTCCGCAATGCTACTGGCGCATGCTGGGGCCAAGGTCACACTTTATGAGAAGAGCCCCAAGATCGGCGGCCGCTCTTCCTGTCTGGAACTTGATGGGTTCCGTTTCGACACCGGCCCCACCTTCTTTCTCTACCCCGAGATCATTCGCGAGATATTCGCCAGATGCGGCTTCGCTTTCGACAGCATGGTCGAACTGACGCGTCTGAATCATCTCTATGATCTGGTTTTCGAAGACGGCCCGCGCCTCGCCCTGACAACCGATCCTTCCCGGCTAGAATCCGAGGTTGCCAAGATTTCACAAGCCGACTCAAAAAACGTCAGGCGCTTTCTTGACGACAACAAAGGCAAATTCGCTCGATTCATCGCCCCGCTTCAGCGCCCGTTCAATTCCTGGCGGGATTTGATCAAACCCGACATGCTGAAAGCTCTTCCTGTGCTTTCTCCCCTGTCGTCCATCGACAAGGATCTGTCGCGCTACTTCAAAGATCCACGCACACGCCTCGCCTTTTCATTTCAGAGCAAATATCTGGGGATGTCGCCCTATCGCTGCCCCTCTCTCTTTACAATTCTGAGCTATATGGAGCACGAATTCGGCATCTATCATCCTACCGGTGGCACCGGGGCCGTCATGGCGGCAATGCAAAAAGCGGCCGAGAGCCTTGGGGTGACGATAAAGCTGGGTGAAGCTGTTGAGACGATCGAGACCAGAGACGGCAAGGCTGTCGGCATCAAGACAGCAGAAGGTGTGCAACCCGTGGACGCGGTGGTGGTCAATGGCGACTTCGCCCGCACTATCCAGAGCCTGCTTCCTGACGCCTCGCGGCGTAAATGGAGCAACGCCAAGCTGGCGACCAAGAAATATTCCTGCTCGACCTTCATGATGTATCTCGGCCTGCGAGGCACCATGCCCGAAAAGGCGCATCACACGATTTTTCTGTCGAGCGACTACGAAAACAATTTCGCCGAGATCGAGGAAGGCAAGCAGATTTCGTCACGCGCCTCGCTCTATGTGCAGAACGCCTGCGTCACCGACGCGGCGTTGGCCCCTGAAGGATGCACCGCCCTCTATGTACTGATGCCCGTTGGCAATCTGCGTGAAGACGGCCTTGACTGGAACGAAGAGGCCATCGCCAAGGCCCGGCAGATCGTTTTCAAGCGCCTTGAAGACGCTGGTTTCGGCGATGTCGAGAGCCGGATCATGGTCGAGAAGGTGGTCACACCGAAAGACTGGCAGGAAAATCACGACGTGCATCGTGGCGCTGTGTTCAATCTCGCGCACTCACTGGGCCAGATGCTGCATCTAAGACCCCACAATCGTTACGAGGATGTCAAAGGCGTCTATCTTGCAGGCGGGGGCACCCATCCGGGTAGCGGATTGCCTGTCATTTTCGAAGGGGCGCGAATCAGCGCTGATCTCCTGATCAAAGACCTTGCCAAAACTCAGGCAACCCTCCCCGCAATGCCGGGGGCAGGCCTCGCCCTGATGCCTGAATGCTCGCGCGGATGAGCGCCCATGCGGAGAATACTGCCATGACGACTTCTTCCGCACCCGTTGTCATCATCGGCGCCGGGCTGGGAGGCCTCGCCGCGGCCTGCACACTCAGCGCCAGAGGCCACAAGGTGATCGTTTGCGAGGCCAATGACTGGACCGGAGGAAAGGCCGCGGAGCTGCGTCAGGACGGGTTTCGCTTCGATATGGGGCCGACCATTCTCACCCTGCCCTCGGTTCTGAGACGCATTTTCGGTGAAAGCGGATTGCGGATCGATGAGCGTCTCGATCTGCGCCGTCTCGACCCGCAATGGCGTTGTTTTTTCGATAACGGTCCGCCGCTCGACCTCGTCGAGGATATCGCACTCATGGCGGCGGAGCTCGAAAAACGTCATAAAGGCGACGGCAAGGGCTACGAAGATCTTCTGGCCATGAGCGAGAAGCTGCACGACATATCCCGTCGCTTCGTGTTCTGGAAGTCGGTCGGCGGCTTGAGGGACACGCTCAACATTGGCGAGACCCTGTCTCCCGGCACCATGCGCGACGTGCTGTCCCTGCGTATGCATGCCACGCTTGGCGCGGAGATACGCAAGCGCATCGCCAATCCGCAAGCCGTGCAGGTGTTCGATCACTTCACACAATATGTCGGCTCAAACCCGCTTCAGGCCCCAGCTGTGTTGACGGGCATCGCCCATATGCAGGTTGATGAAGGGATCTGGTATCCGATCGGCGGCACACGTGCTGTACCTCAGGCTCTGAGAAGGCTCGCCGAAGAAAACGGCGTGGTGTTCCGCACCAATTGCCGCGTCACACGCATTTTGCACGACTCTCGGCGGGTTCATGGCGTGGTCACCGAACAGGGCGAGACGATTGCAGCGTCGGCTGTCATCTCGAACATGGACAGCGTGCGCACGATGCGCGAGCTGATCGACCGCCAGGCTGCACCACAAGCCTATCGCCGGTTCATGAGGCAATGGAAGCATCGCGAACCCGCCTGCTCGGGGGTTGTGCTCTATCTGGGGCTCGATCGTGGCTACGACCACCTCGCCCATCATAACTTCGTCTTCTCCCGCGATGCGGAAGAAGAATTCGATGCCATCTACAAACATGGTCGTCCTGCCCCAGATCCAACATGTTATCTGGCAGCCCCTGCCCGCACCGAACCCGAGACAGCCCCTTCGGGTGGCGAAGCGCTCTATGTGCTTGTACACACCCCCTATCTTCGCCCCGGTCAGAAATGGACCGAAATGTTCCCCGGCTATCGTCAGGTCATTTTTGACAAGCTCAAAAAAGCTGGCGGGATGCCCGACCTCGAATCCCGCATCGTGACCGAGCACCATCTGACGCCAATGGACATCCATACGCGGTATTCGCCGCAGGCTGGTGCAATCTACGGTCTTGCAAGTCATGGGCGTCTGGGGGGTGGTTTCAAACCCGCCAATCGCTCGCGTGACCTCGAGGGTCTCTATCTGGCCGGTGGCAGTGCTCATCCCGGGCCCGGCATGCCGATGGCGCTCATGTCGGGGTGGATTGCCGCCGATTGCCTCGATCTGGATCGCCGAGAGAACACGAAGCCCGCCCTTGCCCGTGCCGTCTGATCCGGCGCGCGCCTGCGGGCGGTCGCCTTTTCTGGCGCACTGGGTCGGGCGGGCGTTGCGTCATCGCGTCAGGAAAAGCTTCAACAGGATCCGGATTAGCGGCAGTTTTCCTAGGCTTGAGCCGGGACAGGGCATCATTCTCTACGCCAATCACCCGTCCTGGTGGGATCCAGCCGTCTTTTCGCTGATCCAGCAGCATTTCATGGCCGAACGGCCCGGATTTGGCCCTATCGACGCCCAGGCAGTCAGGAAATATCCCCTTCTCCAGAAGGCAGGGTTCCTGCCGCTCGATGGGTCTTCACCACGTTCCATCCGCCAGCTTCTGATCTCCTCGAGCGTCATCATTGACGCTGGCGGGGCGTTCTGGGTTACCGCCCAGGGGGAATTTACCGACGCACGAGCGAGGCCTGTCATACTTCAGCCAGGCCTTGCGCATATCGTGCGGCGCAGCCCTCAGGCTCTGGTTGTACCCGTGGCACTCGATTATACATTTGGCACCGAAAACCGACCCGATATCGCCATACGTTTCGGGTCACCCATACGAGACTGCGCTCAATCCATTCGGGCGCTGAGCGCAGACCTCGCGCGGACACTCGAAGAGGCCTGTGACGACCTCGCGAGACAGGTCGTCATGAAGGATGAGGAAGCCTTTACAATGCTGCTTGACGGCTCGAGCGGGATGGGTGGGTTTTACGGCCCGGTCCAACGTCTGGTCGCGCTGGTAAAGAAGCGTCGGCATGAGCCCAGCCATGCGCGCCATTGAAGTCAAAACCCGTCAGCGCGCCGAGATCGCCCTCACCACCCTGGCCGTGTTCCCTCTTGTGCTGGGGCTGTTCAATCTGCGCGCCCTCTCGCGCGCGCCACGCCGGGCGCCCCGCGAAGATGAGGGGGTTTCTGTTCTTATTCCCGCGCGGAACGAAGCAGGCCAGATCAAGGAGGCGTTGGCCGCGATTATCGCAAATGGGCCGATAGTGCGCGAGATCATCGTCCTCGACGACCACTCATCCGACGACACGGTCGCCAGAATCCGGGAGGTGCGAGACGAGAGAATAAGGATCGTCTCAGGAGAAGACCTGCCCTTGGGCTGGTGCGGCAAAAGCCATGCCTGCGCCCAGCTTGCCCGACAAGCCCGCCATGGCTGGCTGCTCTTTCTCGATGCCGATGTGCGGCTCGCGCCCGAGGCTGTCGCTCGCCTGATGGCCGTGACCGAGGAACAGGAGACGATCGCCTTTGTCAGTGGCGTCCCACATCAGGAAACCCACTCTTTCTTCGAGTGGCTGCTCCTGCCCTTCATCAACGTTCTGCTCTTCGGCTACCTGCCTCTTCCCCTCGACAAGGGTCGTTCGTCAGGTCTGGCGGCGGCCTGTGGGCAGCTTGTTCTGGTTAAGGCGCAGGCCTATCACGATGCCGGTGGGCATGAGGCCATCGGCTCGCGGCTGCATGACGGTCTGGCATTAGCCAGATCCCTGCGACAGCACGGCTTTAGCACAAGGCTGATTGACGCCACCGATCTCGCTCATTGCCGGATGTACCGTAACGCAGGCGAAGTCTATACCGGGCTGATGAAGAACGCCGTAGAAGGTCTGGCCGGTCCGGTCGCCCTGCCTGTCTGGACGACGCTTCTTGCAGGCGGTCACATCCTGCCCTTCCTGCTTCACGCCTCCCCCTTGATGAAGGTTGCCCGGGCGGCGAGCCTCGCCTTGAGGCTGCTCGTGGCCCTGCGCTGCCGTCAGGGCGTGCTGACGGTTCTGTTCAGCCCTCTCGGAACGCTTTTGCTGCTCTGGATCCAGTTTCATGCGCGTCTGCGCCACATGACTGGACGCCCCGTCACCTGGAAAGGACGTCTTTATGAGACATGAGCCCGGTTTCTCTCGCCGATTGCTGACTGGTGTAATCCTGACCATTCTGGTGGCGCCTCTGCCTGCCCTTGCCGGTCCCGTGACGGCGATCATCGAGAACATACCGGATGATAGCGGCACCATCCGTGTCGCTATCTGCACGGAGGACGAGTTTCTCAAACCCTCCTGCCGCTACCATGCCGAGACGAAGGCGGTTGCGCCAAAAGTAAGCGTCAGTTTCGAAGATGTCCCTGAAGGGGTCTATGCTGTGCAGGCCTTTCAGGACCGCAATGGCAATGCAAAGCTGGACAGATCCTTTATCGGGATCCCTCGGGAGCCCATCGGCTTTTCACGCGATCCGAAGGTCAGCTACGGACCGCCGGGATTTGACGATTGTGCCGTCAAACTGACCCCGGCGGGTGGCGCGCTCGCCCTGAAACTCATTACGCACTAGGAGTTCGGGAAGAACGTCTGGCTCTGGCAGGTAAGGATATATGTCTTCCCATCGACCCGATTGTGCCGATGGGGAGACACGCTTCAGGTCTCAGAACGTCCGGTTAACCTGAAGGAACACATAGCGACCGATCATTGCGCCGGAATAGATCGCGTTGGCGGTGTTCGTCGCTGTGTCGAAAACGAAGGGCGGGTTCTTGTCGAGGATATTGTTCACACCCCCTTCGAAATTCCACTTGTTCCAACGGTAATTGACGGTCACGTCATGCGTGAAAATGCCCGGTGTGCGCCACTGTCCGGCCGTTTTAGACGTCAGATCTTCTGACATGTCGTTCCACACCATGCCGCCAGTGTAGTGAAGCATGTAAGTGAAGGTGAAGGCATTATGCTGCCACGATGCAGTCGTGTAATTGGAAACGCGCGGAATACCGTTGGGCATGCCCACTGCTGAAGAACCCTGGAAGAAAAGGCGCCCGGCATAATTATACCACGATCCGCCCGGCTCGTTCTGCTGAAGATAGGAAACGATCTGCTGCAGGTTGTTCGACAGGGTCAGCGTGTTCGCGTGATTGATCCGGAAGCGATAGTCGAGATCGAAGTCGATCCCTGACGTCTTGAGTCCGCCCAGATTGTCATAAAGGGTGCTGACATAATTGATCTGCTGGTTGGACGACCGCACGACATCGGCACAATATTGCGGTGCTGAACCTGTGTAGCAGGAATCAAGGACATACTGCGCGGAGACAGCACTGATCGCGTTCTTGATCGTGTAATGCCAGTATTCGACCGACGCTGACAAGTTGGGGATCCAGCGAGGGGTGATGACCGTACCGACGGTATAGGTACGTCCCGTCTCAGGGCGCAGATTCTTGTTGCCGCCGCTGATGGAAGGCACCTGCCCCGAATTGGCCACCTCGAACGTGGCTGGGTTGATCCCTTGCTTCATGCAGTTGGCAACTACAGTCGGGCTGGTCGCTCCCGAGCAGGGATCGTTTGCCGCTGCATAGCCCAGCGACTGGCCCTGGTAGAGCTCATAAACGTTAGGCTGGCGATAGGAAGTACCGAGAGTCGCACGGAAGCGGATATCGCGGATCGGCGCCCAGTTGATGCCGACCTTCCAGTTCTGGGTGTTGCCGAAAGTGTTGTAATGCGACCAGCGTCCCTGGGCGTCGACGGTCAGATCCTTGGCAAGAAATGCATCGCGCAACAGCGGCAGCTTGGCCTCGCCATAAATCTCGGTCGCGTTGAAGCCACCACCTGTATAGGACTGGGTGTTGCCGGTCGTGTCACCATTGACGGCAAGCGGATCGGGCGCATAGCTGAGCTGCTCGCTACGGTGTTCAAGACCAAACGCCAGCCCCAGATCGCCACCATGCTGGTAAGGCATCTTGACGACCTTGTCGTTATTCACACGCAGATTGAAATCGCGGATCATGTATTGCGAATGATCGTGCTGGTTGAACTTGGCATAGGACGCGCCCTGCTGCGACATCGGAGCGAACGGGCTTTGCAGCGTGCATCCGGCGGCAGCCTGACACACCGAAGGATCGTAGACCACGCCGCTGCTGGCATCGGTCGGATCGGTCTGTCGGATGCCGTATTCCTGCAGGATATGGCGATAATTACCCATATTATTGGTGTCATAACGCGCCTGACTTACGCCGTAGCCCATCGAAGCATCGTAATACCAGTTATGGGTAATCAGACCGTTCATGCCACCGGTGATCTGAACGTTATCGGTCGCATATTCCTGTCGACGGTTCCCAAGATCGGTATAGCGCTTCTGCACGATCGTATCGACGCCGAACGGGTTATAGGGCGCCCCGGCAGGAAGGGTCAGCGGATTGGAAAGCTGCGACGGATAGATCGACCCGGCAACGGGCGATGGCGCCAGTGAGGCGGCTGCCGTCTTGTGCGCATAGCGGACATTGGCATAGAGATTGAAGTGGTCGCTAAACTTGTAATGCGCGTCGCCCGAAAGAACAGAGTTCTGCACATAATTCGTCAGGCTCTGGTCATTGCCGTAATTATAGCGGTTAGCCGCAGTATATTTCGAGAAGGTTGACCCATCGTTATTCGAAATCAGCCCGGCGCCCGGGCCGCTCAGAACGCGCGTATTGGCTGCATAACCCGAACCGTATATCGGCGGCACGCCGGGATCGTTCGAGGCCTGAACGAGGCGTGACCAGTCACGGTCTCGCTGCATCACCGGCCCCTGGGTGAGGTACTGACCCGAAAGCGTGATGTTGCCCTTGTCGTGATCGAAGTTCCACCCCTTGTAGCCCGAGATCAGACCTGTACGTGAATCGCCCTGATCGGTAATACCGCCACGAATGGTCATGCCACCGGTAGTCAGGTCGTGACGCAGCTTGATGTTGACGACACCCGAGACCGCATCGGCGCCGTAAAGCTCCGAGCCGCCGTCTTTCAGGATTTCCACGCTCGCAATCTGCTCGATCGGAATGGTATTGAGATCCACACAGGCAGCGCCTGGGTCCTGCGCAACGCGCTTGCCGTCGATCAGAACCAGAACGCGCTTCGAGCTAAGATTACGGATATCGGTGCAGGACACACCGCCAAAGCCGTTCGTCTGGGTGTTGGATGCGCCCGAATTTCCAATTGAGGGCAGGCGCTGCAGATAATCGCCCAGCGTCGTCGCTGCCGTTTGCTGGATCTGCTTGGCCGTGACGATCTGAACCGGATTGGCGTTCTGATTGTTCGAGCTGCGCAGCATCGAGCCTGTAACGACGATATTCTCGTTACCGCCGTCAGTCATGGCGGTGGAGAGCACGCGTGCGCGGCTCGCCGGCTTGGCGGCAGGCGCAGCCGTCGGGATGGCCGCACGGCTGCCGTCAGTCGCTACCACACTCTGCTTGACCGCAGGTTTCACGCTGCTGGCGGCGCGATGGGTAGCGTGTTTATGCGCCGGAGTTGCAGCAATTGCTGCAGTAACGCCGCACCACGACGACGTGAGAACGGTGGCACCGAGAACCCTTGCGAGGATCGAATGGCACTTCATACAGAAAGTCACCCAAGGAGAGAGGAGAAACAATGTTTCGATACGGTTTCGTCGCAGAAACACCGTATGTCGTGCAACGGTCAGGGTTACGAAATCGAAAAGAAACGCAATAATGCAACAATTATGTTGTAAGCGCGCAACATTCGTTAACAATGCTTGCTGCCCCCGCACGCAGAGGACGATGTGCGGCGCGGCTCACCGAACATGGCTCTCTCTTTCCCGTCTGCGGTAATAGCGAGGAGGTCTGGCGCCTCAGGCGTTGAACGGCAGGATGATTGGCGAATGGTAGCGGCACATTCTCAGGAATTGCGCCCCTGAAGAACGCCGAAATCATCCTCCGACAACTATCGGCTTTACTCAGTGGTCATGTTTCTTTATCGTAACATTAACGCTGACGGAGACTAGAATTGCTTACAAAGTGCGGTGACCCATGAAGATCTATGCTCTGGCGGGTGCTTTTGGCATTGTATTTTTCCTGATGCCAAGCCTTGTCGCCCTCATGCTGCGACGGTCTTACCTGCGCCAGTTATTTGTCTGCAATCTTGCGACCGGGCTCACCTTTGCGGGGTGGCTTGGAACGCTGTCATGGGCGCTGACCAATAAGCCGTATCCATTCGATGCGCGCAAAAACCCGAAAACAAGGCTTGCAAGCCTCATGTTTCTGGGCGCCTTCTTAATCGAAATCGGCGCTATTGCAGTGGGGTTCTACGTCCATCGGCGCTGAGAAAGAGCGGCACGTCAGATTCCCGGTCAGAGGTTTTTTATATACCGCGTGACGATCTGGTCGGCTTACGTTGCGACCGCCACCGATTGAGCAGCAAGGAATTCGTCACAACCGAGACGGAGCTAAGAGCCATCGCACCGCCAGCAATCGCGGGGCTCAGAAAGCCGCAGGCTGCAAGAGGAATGGCGGCCAGATTATAGCCGAAAGCAAAAGCAAGGTTCTGCTTTATCTTCCTGACCGTCGCCCGAGAGAGCGAAAGCGCGTCCTGTATGGCGCGCAGATCGGCGCTCATTAGCACCAGATCGGCGGTTTCTAGCGCTGCGGCGGAGCCCGACCCGATGGCGATGCTTATATCCGCCGCCGCCAGAGCCGGAGCGTCGTTGATGCCGTCGCCAGTCATACCGATCATCTGCCCCGGTCTGCGCAGGGCCTCTATGGCGGCAACCTTTCCCTCCGGCCTCAGGGCAGCCGAAACCTGATCGATACCGACCTCTGAAGCAATCGCCTCAGCCATGACCTGGCTATCCCCTGTCAGCATGACGGAGCGAATATCGCTTGCACGAAGCCAGCTTATGATCTGTGCAGCCTCCGGGCGTATCCGGTCTGTCAGGGTGACCACGCCGAGACAAACGCCGTTTCGAGCCACAAAGGCTTGTGTCGCCTGACGATCTGGAACAACGTCCCTCGCACCATCGATCTGTTCTGACAGGAGATATGCCTGCGTGCCGATCAGATAACGATCCTCACCCTGCCACGCTTCTATTCCCTTCCCAGGCACGGCGCGGAAGCGCTCGAAGGTCATGCCATAATCGACACCTCTCGCCTTGGCTTCGCCAACGATCGCGCGCCCGAGCGGATGCTCGGAATTCACCTCAAGTGCCGCCGCAAGTCCGAGGAGCGACTGCTCTGTCATGCCGCTGGCAGGCAGCACGTCATGCACGCGGGGTTCGCCGAGTGTAATGGTGCCCGTTTTGTCAAAGGCTAGCACAGTGAGACGACAGGCCCTCTCAAGGGCCTCGGCGTTACGGAACAGAATTCCGACCGATGCCGCCTTGCCCGTACCGACCATGAGCGCTGTGGGTGTCGCAAGGCCGAGTGAACAAGGACAGGCAATGACGAGCACGGAGATGGCGGAGACGAGACTCCAGCTCGCACTGCCCGTCACAACCCAGCCGACGAAGAAGGTCAGGAGAGCGATCGCAATGATCGCAGGCACGAAGACCGCCGACACGCGGTCGGCCAGTCGCTGGATAGGCGCCTTGGAGCCCTGAGCACGCGACACCAAAGCCACGATACGGGCGAGTGCCGTATCGGCACCGAGAGATGTCGCCCGGGCGCGCAGCACGCCGGTCGTGTTCAGGGTTCCGGCGTAGATCGTATCGCCGCTTCGGCGCAGAACCGGGTTGGCCTCTCCCGTCAGCATCGATTCATTGATCTCGGTTTCGCCCTCGATAACCACGCCATCGACCGGCACGACCTCACCCGGACGCAGCAGAAACACGTCACCCAGACGCAGCGCGGTAACCGGACAGGTCACAACCCTGTCTTCTTCCACACGATTGGCGGTTTCGGGTTTAAGGTTCAGCAGGGCCTCCAGCCCAGCAGCGGCTTTGTGCCGGGCACGCGCTTCAAGAAGGCGCCCGAGAGAAACGAGCAGGATCACGAAAGCGCTTGCCTCGAAATAGACGGGCAGGCCGATGCTGAAAACAGTAACGATCAGGCTGAACCCGTAGGCGATGCTCGTGCCGAGACAGACCAACACGTTCATGTTGGCAGCCTTGGTGCGTAGCGCATGCCAGGCGCTGCGATAGAAGTGGCGTGCCGAATAAAACTGCACCACCGACGCACAGATCGCTTGCAGCCACAGCGGAACTAGGTCGTGCTGCCCGAACGCCATGCCCATCATCTCGACAAGGAACGGCAGACAGAACAGTGCCGTCACCGTAAGGTCGATCAGGGCACGATGCTGCTCCGATGTCTCCTTGCGAGAGGGCGCCTGGTCCTGCACCGGGACTGCCGAAAAGCCGGCTTTTTCAATCGCGCCGATGAGAGCTGTCTGATCGGCCGCCCCGGCGATGGTCTGTACAAGAGCCTGCTCAGTCGCCAGATTGACCGACGCCGTGACACCCGGGAGGCGATTGAGAATTTTTTCGACGCGTGCGGAGCATGCGGCACAGCTCATACCACTTATCGAGAGCATGATCTCGTTACGGGCGAGCCCGAAACCTGTCTTTTCCACCAGTTTCTCGATGGAGGCGAGATCGGGCGCAGCCTCCCCTCGGGTGATTATTGCGCGCGACGAGGCAAAATTGACAGCCGCCTCCAGACCCGCCTGACGATTGAGTACCTTCTCAAGTCGCGCCGCGCAGGCGGCACAGCTCATGCCAGTCACTTCAAGATCGAGAATCTGGACGGACATACGCTGAGGCCTCGGTCATGCTAGGCGGGAAGATAAACCGCACCTCAGGCCGCGCGCCTGAAGGCAGGCTCAAATGGGCGAGGCTTTAGCCCCGCACCACATCGAAGCCGGTTTCCTCGATCACTGTCTCGATAGCGCCTCTGGGCACGGGCTGTGCGCCCAGGGTCACGTTAACCGCACCCGTTTCATGGCTTGCCTTGACCGCCTCAACGCCGGGAATTTCTGACAGGCTCTTTTCAAGCCTGCTCGAACAGCCGCCGCAGGACATGCCTTCGACCTGAAAATGCAGTGTGTCGCTCATGTTATGTTCCTCTGCTCGGTCACCAGAGCCTTTAGTTAGGCATCAAAGCCGTTGCAATCAACTCGCAGCTCTGAGAGAGTAGGTGCCATCCACTTCGCTATGAGGCTCATGCTCCGGCCGCGCCGTCCTTTCTGGGTCGTCCTTGTGATGACGTTTTTTCTTGTTCTGAGGGGTTTCACGCCCGTACAGGCAAGCGAGACTGGCTGTGCGCCCATGGTTTCCACACTTGGTGCGCCGATTGCCTCATCCGAGACCGGGTGCGGCGATCATCACGAAGCGCCAGTGTCGCATCACGGCCACAGCCATGGCTGTGGAAGTTGCCTGCCCAGTCCCTCCTGTCTTTCCAGCTTTGACGCGCCCATCGCTATCGCGCTGGCGACACCGGGGCTGAGCGATGTGGCGCGATTTGAGACCACCCCGCCCCCTGCTCTCGCTGAGCGCAGGGCACCGCCCGATCTGAGACCTCCGAGATTTTTCCTGACGCTCTGACTCCGTTCTGGCCCCGGCGCTCAAGTGCCGTGCCCTGTTTCGTCTCGTTCGTTCAGGTCTTGCTTCATGAATATTCGTCCCCGCAAAGGGGCCGGTCTTTCCCGTCGGCATTTTGTCACGGGGCTGTCCGGCCTTGGCCTTACCGCCTGCACAGAGGTGATGCCCGAGGCGCCCTTCTCTTCGGGTCCCGAGGCGTCTGCGATACCGCTCTCCGCAGCATCCCGCTATGCGCTCACGGTCGATACATGCCCTTGGGCGATAGGCTCGCGCACCGGTCGTGGCTTTACCGTCAATGGCAGCGTACCGGCGCCAACCCTTCGCTGGCGTGAGGGCGATGACGTGGTTCTTGACGTTATCAACCGGCTCGACACCCCGACCTCGATCCATTGGCACGGCATCAGACTCCCGGCCAATATGGATGGCGTGCCAGGCGTCAGCTTTGCCGGTGTGCCTGCGAAAGGGCGATTCACCTATCGTTTTCCGGTGAAGCAGTCGGGCACCTATTGGTATCACAGCCATTCCGGCATGCAGGAGGCGCAGGGATTATACGGTGCGCTGGTGATCGACCCCAAGGGCGCGCCACTCCATCAATGCGACCGCGACTACGTGATGGTGCTCTCAGACTGGAGCGATGTCGCACCGCACGACATCATCAGTAATCTGAAACAGCAGGACGATTATTATAATTTCCGCCAGCGTACAGTGGCCTCGCTTTTTCATGAGGCGCGGGAAAACGGCCTGGGCAATGCCATCGATAATCGCCTGATGTGGTCGCATATGCGCATGTCAGCCACCGACATTTCCGATGTCAGCGGGGTGATCTACACCTATCTGATCAACGGACAATCGCCCGACGCCAATTGGACAGGTGTGTTTTCGCCGGGCGAGCGCATTCGTCTGCGGGTGATCAATGCTTCGGCCATGACGCTGTTCGATTTCCGCATTCCTGGCCTTTCTTTTTCAGTCATTTCCGCCGACGGTCAGGATGTCGAGCCAGTCGTGGTTGAGGAGTTTCGCATCGCTCCCGCAGAAACCTATGATGTGATCGTACAGCCGAAGGACGAGCGCGCCTGGACTATTTTCGTTCAGTCTGAAGACCGCACGGGCTATGCACGCGGCACCCTCGCCCCGCGAAAGGGTATGACAGGGCCTATCCCGAAAATGGACCCTCGCCCGGTGCGCAGCATGGTGGATATGGGGATGGGGCGAATGGGCGCGCATCCCGGCATGAGCGGCATGAGCGGCATGAGCGGCATGAGCGGCATGAGCGGCATGAGCGGCATGAGCGGCATGAGCGGCATGAGCGGCATGAGCGGCATGAGCGGCATGAGCGGCATGAGCGGCATGAGCGGCATGAGCGGCATGAGCGGCATGAGCGGCATGAGCGGCATGAGCGGCATGAGCGGCATGAGCGGCATGAGCGGCATGAGCGGCATGAGCGGCATGAGCGGCATGAGCGGCATGAGCGGCATGAGCGGCATGAGCGGCATGAGCGGCATGACAACACCCCATGCGGCATCGTCAACCCCAGAAAAACGACAGAATGCGGCGCCCGCAATCGTCATTGACGATCCCGGTCCACCGCCCAAAAATGTCGAGAACCAGAACGTCGCGATGAATCCAGTCGACCGGCTGGCCGAACCCGGCGACGGGCTGGAGCATAACGGGCGCAAGGTTCTGAGTTACGCCATGCTGCGCGCGCTCAAACCCGCTCCCGATTTACGGCCACCCAGCAGAGAGATCGTGCTGCATCTGACGGGTAACATGATGCGCTATATCTGGGGCTTCGACGCGAAGAAGTTTTCAGAAGCAGGCCCGATCCATCTCGCGCTCAATGAACGGGTTCGGATTACGCTCATCAATGACACGATGATGGAGCACCCGATCCATCTTCATGGGTTCTGGAGCGAGCTTGAGAATGGCCAGGGTGACCGACGTCCCAACAAGCACACGATCATTTCGCAGCCGGGGTCGACGCTGAGTTATCTCGTCACGGCAGACACGCCTGGCATGTGGGCGTTTCACTGTCATCTCATCTACCACATGCATCTCGGCATGTTCAGAACGGTGGTGGTGTCATGAAGGGCATAACGCGAAAAACTCTCCTCGCGGCGTTATCTCTGACGGGCATGTCCCACGCACGAGCTGAAACCGCTTCGACGAGCGTTATGCAACCCATGCCCAGCTATATAGATGGTGTGATGCCGGTGATGGATCAGGGCGTGTGGGTCCATGGCCTGCTCAACCAGCTCGAAGGGCGTGTTGCCGGTCAGAATTCAAGCTTTCGGTGGGATGGCGAAGCCTGGATAGGCGGAGACTACAACCGGCTCTGGCTTAGGTCTGAAGGAACGCTGACAAAAGGGCGCATGAGCGATGGCGATCAGGAGCTCCTCTACAGCCGTTCCATCTCGACCTATTTCGACGTGCAGGGTGGCGTGCGCGTCGATCTGGATAGCGGCCCGACCCGCACATGGGGCGCATTCGGCATTCAGGGACTGGCGTTATATCAGTTCGAGGTGCAGGCGACGGCTTATGTAAGCGATCGCGGACGCTTCGCCGGGCGGCTCGAAGGGTCGTACGATATACCGATCACCAATCGCCTGATCCTTCAGCCTCAGGTGGAGCTGAACCTATACTCGAAACAGGACAAGGTGCGGGGGAGCGGTGCGGGGCTCTCGGAGATCGATACAGGGCTGAGGCTGCGCTACGAGGTCTGGCGGAAATTCGCTCCGTATATTGCAGTGACCTATGATGGCGCGTTGCAGCAGGCGCGCCGGTTCGCGCATGAGCGCGACGACAGCGCAGGCAATCTGCGACTCACATTCGGGATCCGAAGCTGGTTCTGACGCAAGCGCGGCTCTGTTTCTTGCCAGGGCGCCTCCGCTTCTCACCGGTGGAACGCCTGGCACGGAGCTACCCCCTGGAACCAGCGTGCGTGTCTGCCGAGAAAGCAGACGCAACGCTCCCGGCAAGGTCCTAACCTTCCTCAGTTGCGATTCTCTCGCGTTAGGTAGTTGCCTGCGTTCGAGCCCAAACGATCATGGGAGACTGTCGGTAAACTTCGTTAACCGCACGTCACCCTTGGATCAGATATAGTTAAAATCGATCGGTGACATAGAGCGCGTCTATCAGAGAATTACAGAGGCTTCATTTCAAATACAAATCAAACGCGTTAATGTTTTCAGGACTAAAAGTAAGTCTTAGGTAATTTTTCTAAATTATCCATTCATACCGTGAGTGTTGCCGAAAAATCACGCCAATTTACTCAAATCGTGGGTTTCGGTCCAGAATTGTCAATCTACTTGTCATACAATGAAATATTGATAGGACGGGGCCATTCGGCCACTCACGGGGCCAACAATCAGACCTAAAGAGTGTGCGCGAACATGCCTGTTTCAAGAACCGGAAGGCTTCGTTCTCTCTGGGCTGCCGGAACCGTATTGGGAAGCTGCTTCCTTGGCGTTCAGGCTTTCGCCCAATCACAGAGCCAGCAGACAAGCTCAAGCAACGAGACCGCAGCGACGCTCGATCCGACCGAAAAGATATCAGCAACCACGAATTCTTCAGGGCCGAGCAAGGATAGCCCGCCTAGCCTTTTCGGCAGCCCTTATGACCGCTCGCAGCCTACACTGGGCACGGTGCGCCATCCTTACATCCCCGTCCCCGGTGACGAGGCTCTGTTTCCGAAAAGCTTCTCAGACTGGCTGAAGCAGCCAACCATGACAGGCGACTGGGGTGGCCTGCGCACGCGCCTGCAAAACATGGGCATCACCCCGCAGGGTCATTATCTGCAGGATTCCGCAGGCAACCCGGTTGGCGGCAAAACGCAGGTCGTACGGTATGCCCATGAAGTCGGCCTGGGCGCAGATGTCAATTTCGCCCAGCTGACCGGCCATAACTACGGCATGTTCCACGTCCTGCTGACCGAACGCGCCGGTCTTGGTATCGGGCAAAAACTGCCGACCCTGAACAGCCCGCAGCAGATTTTCGGCTCGGGCGAGACGATCCGCTTCACGCGCCTGTCATGGGAGATGCAGTGGAACCGCTATGCCGATACCGAAATCGGCTGGATCAACACCGAAAACGATTTCGGTCAGTCGACCATGCATTGGGGCATGAGCCTGTATTGCCAGTTCGAATCGAACGCGATTTGCGGTATGCCTCAGGCACTCGCCAGCAACTCGGGCTATGGCTATTATCCTACGGCTCATCCCGGCGCTTTCCTGAAGCTCTATCCGTTTGGCGACGAGCGGATGCTCGTTTCAGCGGGCATCTATAACGTTGACCCGACCATTTCGAACACCGGATACGCATGGAAGCTCGGTCTGCATAATTCGACCGGCGCCTATCTACCCTTCCAGATTGGCTATCATTTCGGCGGAACGGACAGCAAGGGACGCCTGCCGACAAACGTGAAATTCGGCGGCTACTGGGATACGTCCGAAGTCAAGAATGTCTATGCACAGCTCGCGGGCTTCGAACTCCCGAACGCCGTGCTCGGTAATCTGCCGATCGAAAAAGTACGAGGCCGTTACGGCGGCTGGTTCATGGCTGACCAGATGCTTCAGCGAGACAAGAGCGACTCATCGCGCTCAACGGTGGCCTTTCTGTCTTTCACCTGGGGTGACCCGCGCACCGCTATCGCACCCTACTTCATCACATGGGGTATCGTGCGCAAGGGAACGTTCTGGAACCGGCCGAACGATACGATCAGCCTTGGGGGCAAGTTCAATTTCGTCAATCCGAAACTGGGCGCTTATGTAGGGGCTCTACAGGCCCAGCAGGGTACCGATAACGGACTGCTCAAGCCGAGCGGCGAACATGCAGGCGAACTCAACTATGGCTGGCGCCCGACCCCCTGGCTGACGGTACGGCCGGGCCTGCAATATATCTGGCATCCAGGCGGCACGAACCGCTACAAAAACGCGCTGCTGCTCGATTTCGAGACCGGCGTCACTTTCTGACGCCTCACGAGCCCAAAATCAGCAAACGCCCCTTTCCGAAGGGGCGTTTGTCGTTTCTGCGCAGCTATCGGACAGCGCCGCAATCGCAGGAAATCACAGCAATTCTGCTCTGTTTTCGCCCCTCGGGCATTTCATAAAACTATCATCTTATATGTGTATCTTCCTGTTGCTGGCGCCGATAGAACGAGCCGTCATCTAGATCTATTGAGGTCACACAATGCAGCTTTCCCGTATTTTCGGCGCTCTTTCCCTCTCCCTGGCTCTGAGCTGTGGCGTTTCGCACGCGGCGACCATCACCGGGGCCGGGTCGAGCTTCGCCGCGCCGATCTATGGCGCCTGGGGCGAGACGGCGCAGAAGGCCATTGGCACCTCGGTCAATTACCAGAGCGTCGGGTCGGGCGCCGGTCAGAATCAGGCTATCGCGCGCACGGTCGATTTCGGCGCGTCCGACAAGCCGATGGATGCGGCCAAGCTCGACAGCAACAAGCTCTATCAGTTCCCGACTGCCATGGGCGGCATCGTCGTCATCGTGAACGTGCCGGGCATTGAGCCGGGCAAGCTCAAGCTCGACGGTCCGACCATCGCCGGTCTGTACGATGGTACGATTTCCACCTGGAACGACCCGCGCATTGCCGCCCTAAACCCCGGCCTGAAGCTGCCTGACTCCGATGTCGCGCCGATCCATCGCGCCGATGCATCGGGCACGAGCTTCGTGTTCACCTCCTACCTCTCGAAGGTCTCGGCTGGCTGGAAAGGCAAGTTCGGCGCGGGCACGTCCATCGCCTGGGCTGGCGGTGCTGGCGCACGCGGCAATGACGGCGTTGCCGCAGGGGTCAAGGAATCAGAAGGTGGTATCGGCTATGTCGAATACGCCTATGCGAGCCGCAATCATCTGAACATGGCCCAGCTGCGCGACCGTGACGGCGCCTATATCGCGCCGAATGCCGCGTCGTTCGCCGCGTCCGCTGCCCATGCCGACTGGGCACATGCTGACCGTTATGCCGTCGATCTGCTCGACATCGCAGGCGCCAATGCCTGGCCGATCATGAGCGCCACCTTCGTTCTGGTCCCGACCGACCCGAAGGATGCGGCTCAGGGCAAGGCCGTGAAGGATTTCTTCAGCTACGCACTGAAGAATGGCAACCCTGACGCGGTCAAGCTCGACTACGTCCCGCTGCCGCAATCGGTCAAGGACGGCGTTCTCAGCGGTTGGCCGAAGAACTGAAAACCGCTTCCGGATGGATGTTTCATCTGGTCTGTATTGCAGGAAGGGGCGCTCTCGGGCGCCCTTTTCGATTCAACCTGTCCGTTCGGACTGGACGACGCCCGACCGAGATAGATCAAGGTGTTCCTTGAGCCGATCGAGTTGTCTAACCAGTTCTGGCAGGCTGCTCGCCTCCATTTTCCGCATCAGATTGGACCGTCGCACCTTGACCGTGATCTCGCTTAGTCCCAGCTCGGCGGCGGTCTGCTTGTTCAGCAGCCCTGCGACCACACGCAGGGCGACGGCGCGTTCTCCTTCGGTCAGAAGTGCCCACCGGCCGATAAGCGCCTCATCTTCCTGCTGACGGCTCAATCTTGTCTCATCCATTATCAGTCCGCGATGAATGGCATCCAGCAAGTCGATATCGCGAAAGGGCTTGGTCAGAAATTCGATCGCACCGTTTTTCATGGCCTCGACACCCATGGCGATATCGCCATGCCCGGTAATGAATATCACGGGTGTCAAACTACCGCGCTCCTTGAGGCGGCGGTGAAAATCCATTCCCGATAGTCCCGGCATTCGGATATCCAGAACCAGAACGCTTGGGCCGGACCAAGGCGCCGCACGGAGAAAGGAATCAGCATCGGGAAAACAGCAGACGTCATATCCGACTGACATCAGGAGATCTTCGAGCGCATGACGGATCGAAGCATCGTCGTCCACAACATGAATACGGGCTCGGTTCTGCGGTGTAACGAGTTGATTGCTCATGGGCCGCCTTTGACCTCCCTGCCCTTGCTCTCGCGTTCCGGGGGTGTCGCCGCCGGAATGCGGTAGCAGAAAGCCGTTCCTTTTTTCTGATCCTGCATCACCCAGATCTGCCCCTTATTGGCCTCGACCAGATTGCGACTGATGGCCAGACCGATTCCGGTGCCTTCTTCCTTGCTCGTCCAGAATGCCTCGAACAGATGTGAAGCAAGGCCTGGGGGAATACCCGCGCCATTATCCTCGATCCGGCAGCAGGCATGACCCTCTTCGTACCAGATCCGCGCCTCTATGACCCCCCCTGACTGCTTCGTGTCGATGATGGCCTCGATGGCGTTTGCGAGAAGATTGCCCGTGACCTGCTGGATCTGCACAGGATCGGCATAGGCGAGAACCGGCTCGTGCATCTCGATGAAGCGATAGAAAATGCCGTGCTGGTCCAGCCGGTGGCGTATCATCTGCACCACCTCGCCGATCGCCTGCCCCAGTGAAAAACGCTGCGCCTCCGGCGTTCCGCCTTTGGTCAGCGCACGCATACGCGTCAGAATGGCGGCAGCGCGAGTGGCATCGGCTTCGATACGCGCCAGCGCATTGCGCGCCCGCTCGAAATCGGGAGGGGCAAGCGAGAGCCAGCGCTTGCAGGCCTGACTGCTCATCGTAACAGCAGCCAGGGGCTGGTTCAGCTCATGCACGATAGAGGTTGTGAGCCCACTGAGCGTTTGGGCGGTGGTAACGCGGGTCAGGCGTTCCTGGGTACGCAGGGCAATATCCCTGGCCTGCAACATCCTGAGCGCAAGCCAGGCGGTGATGACGATCGCCGCGGTGCTCAAGCCGAGATTGATCAGCCCGCTTGGCACGTTGCCCCGCACCGTAAAGGCGAAGCTGACCCCGGTAAGGGCCAGACAGACAAGGGTAAGCAGACCGATCGCGCCGCGCCTTATGACAAGGGCGGCGTAGAGGATCACGACCGTATAAAGCACCGGCATCGCGACTTCGTAATGGGTCAGGGTGTCGGCCACAAAAATTGCGACAATGATGATCAAGAGACAGAAAGGATGAAGATAACGAATGACGTGTTGATCCTTCATACTGCCCTCGTCAGAACCGGGTTCCGAGACTGATAACCATTTGACGAGGGGCAGAACGCTGCATGGTCTGATAGTCTCCCGAGAACGGCGCCCCGTCGACATTCAGATTGCCGATCATCTTGCTGTTCATCAGATTATAGACATCGAACCGCGCAGCGATAGGCGGCAAGGCCCCATGACGCTCGAATTTCCACGATGCATAAGCCGTCATGTTCCAGTAATTCGGCCCCATAATGTCATTGGTGTAGGAGAAAGGCCGCTTGAGATAGACGATATTCGTCGCCCCGATTTCCAGCCTCGACACGTGGAGCAGCGCACTCGTCTGCAGGCTCAGTTCGGGATAGCCCGGCTGCGCTTTGCCTCTCAGCCCAAATGTCTCACCATCGATGGTAAGATCGCCGCCATAGCGAAAGCGACTGACAGAAAGAGACTGACGCAGAGTGAAATGCTCTCCGATGGGCAGACTCGCGGCAAGGTCCCCGCCCCATATATGCGATGCCCGCACGATGCCTACTGTATTGACCGGGCTATGCAAGGTGCCGACGGAGGCCGATACGAGGCGGTTTTCTATCTGGCTGAAATACGCGTCCCATGACAGCGACAGCCAGTGTCGACGGATATGACCGCCCAACGTTACGGTCGTGTCGCGTTCGGGCGCGATGCGACCGAGGGCCTCATCGAAACTCGCCTGATCCGATGCCGACCAGATGGAAGCCGAATAGCCGATATTGCCTCTTGGTGAGAGACGATAGGCGCTTTGCGTCTGGGCAGCATCGATAAACAGATCGTCATGCCCATTATAACGCCAGAGAGCGGAAAGATGGGGCAGAAACCCTGCCTGCGAGCGCAGACGGCCTCGTGGCGCATCATCGAACCCCGTGCCCCCTCCGTCAGAGACGAAATTGACAGCCTTGAAACCCGCACTCACGGTCAGCGCGTCGGAAAGCTTCCAGTCGTCACGAAGAAAGATCTGCTGCGACCGCGTGTGCCAGGTTGAGAGATTGGCCATCTGAAAGGCCGGTCCATAGACCGTGAAGGGGCCGACTGCTTTTAGAGGTGCGCCAGTGCCTAAAAGAGGCTCATTGTACCACGCCTGATGCGCGTCCGAAGAAGCGGCTTCCTGCCAGAGGCCAGCCGACACTGTGTGACGCGCAACGCGATAATTCAGCTCGAACGATCCACCGAAGCGCTGCACCGCCGAGTGCCAGACCTGCTCTGAAAACGGCGCGCCCGTCTCTGAAGGGGTTGTCGGGTCCGAGACGCTCGCATCGGTATAGGTGCTCGCTCCATAGAACACAGCCTTACCGCTTAGTCTTGGAGTGATACGAAATTCATGGGCGAGAGAGCCGATAAAGTCGCGCGAGACCTGACCGCTATCATAGGGCGTAAGTGCTGCGCGCTCAGCACAGCTATAGGCACCGCACATTTTATCAGCGTTTTCAGGGAGCGCTGCATGGTAGGCCGCCGCGTAATCGGGATAGCTGTAATCCGATCCACGCCAGCCGAGCCGATCGAGCATCTCATGCGAGACATCGTTATACCCCCAGATACGCGCTGAAGACGCCGAGAAAAACCCGGTGAGCGAGCCCCAGCTCAGATCCTGCGTTGCCTTGATATTACCGCGCATCATGTACTGGCTGCCGGAACCCTGATACTTGTCTTTGCTGATGCGCTGAAAACCAGCCATCACCTTGGGGCCATTCGCGCCGATCTGGCCCGTCTGGCCAACGATCGTGGTGACGAGCGTATTGTTACTACCCGCGCCCTGATTGACCGAAAGGGAGCGTTTCTGGCTCGGTGCCAGCAGCGTGTATCTGATTTCCCCGCCATTATTACTGTTTGAAAACAGATTTTCCCGCGCAGTACCCGGCGACACGTAAATCGACCCGATCGTGTCCGGAACACTGATATTGAGCACGTTCGTGCCATTAAGGGTTCCGAAACTCGTCTCATTGAGCGGAATATTTTCGAACATTACCCCAAGCTCGTTCATGTGAAAGCCGCGAAGGAATAGGCTCGCATCGGATTCATCCAGGCCATAGGCGTCTGATGCCGTATAGGACACACCGGGCACCTGGGAGAGAAGCGCAAGCGGGTTTGACCCGCTCAGAACGCCGCGCCAGTCCGAAGGCGTCAGGAGGGACCCATTCGCGCGCACAGTTCGATGCGCCTCTCTGTCGACCCGGATCGTCTCGACAGCGTCGGGTCGTGCGGCTTTCGTCGGGTGGATAGGTTTCTTCGTTACCCCTTGAGCGCGTGACGAATGCTCTGTCGCCTTGGATTTGGCGCGCACGGCGTCTGCCGAGGTAGCCGATGCCGTACTCGATAAGGCCGCGCACAAGAACAGGATCAACCCCGAAGGCCATCCGAAGAACCCACTCGAATAAGAAAAAGGGACGGTGAAATGGTACCGAGCGGAATGATTTGAGTGAAACTGCATGTTTCGGCCCTCCTGTGAGGGCGGTCGTAATAGACGTGACCACAGTCCACCATATTCTCTTTGGTTTCGATCACTATACCTTCGTATATTTGTTTCTTTTATTGATCGCACTACTTCCTTGGGTCGAGCCTGCACCAGGGGGAGGAAATATGCGCGCGCGTAAAGGCTTTTCCACCTGGAAAGATCACACTCTGACGTTGTGAATAAACATAAATTAGTTTCTTAAATAAGATTCTCCATTATTCAGTTTTGATCTATATCAATTTTGTGTTTTGTGAATTTATTTACATTTTTGAAGTATTGATCTGAATGGATTCAGGGCGCATCGTAACGGTGTCGAGTGGATCGGCCCATCATCGAGGGCCTTGAAGAGCCAGATAAAAGCCGGTTCGCCGACAGATCCTAAGGAAAGGGAGATCGCACAATGAGATGGTGGGGCCCGATACACGAACATTACGCGATGACTGACATGCAGTCCCTCGCGCTCAGCGTTGCGGCGACTGTAATTGTCGTCTCTATTATCGGCCTGAGCGTTCGGGCAACGAAAAAGCGGCGCCTGCACATCACACCCATGAAGCACCTCTGAAGTCGCCTTCTGGCCCGGTTACCCGAGCAGAGGCCGCAGCCCTCTCACGAAGGTCACCAGACCAACCAGAAGGAGCGTAATTGCCATCAGAGGCAGGATCCCAATCGTGGCATGGGTCAGAGCTATGCCACCCAGCAGGCCGCCGAGAGAAACGGCCAGATTCCAGGCGGTGGTCGCCATCGCCTGCGCCGCATCGAGCGACGTACCGCTTACGTGAGCCATGGCGTTCTGGGACAGCGCCGCAAAACCGCCCGTTGTCAGCCCCCAGAGAACGATAGCGAGACAGACCGGGAGAGGATGAGCAAGCGCCAGCCCGAGAATAAGGCTCGCGCAGGCAAAAAGGACGATACTGGCCGAGGTCAGTGAAGCCATGTGACGATCGATCAATACGCCTGTGACGAAGAGCCCGACCACGGAAGCCGCACCGAATAACAGCAGAAGTGCATCGATCCATCCGCCAAGCCCCGAAGGGCCTAAAAGCGGCTCTATATAGACATAGAGCAGGCTGTGAGCGGCGACGAAGCTGAAGATAACAGCCAGGTTCGCCAGGACGCCCGGCAGCCGCACGGTCCGCACAATGCTGAAACTGACCTCGCTTTGACTTCCCGGCGCATCGGGCAGAACAAGAGCCGACCAGACAATAAGAATAAATGATAAACCGCCCAGGGCAGTGAATGCCCCACGCCATCCGATAATATGCCCAAGAAAGGCACTCAGCGGCGCTCCAAGCACCAGGGCCAGCGTAACGCCTGAGCCGGCAAGGGCAATGGCACGTCCCTTTTGCCCGTCAGGGGCGAGACGCGTCGCGTATCCAGCAAACATCGCCCAGATCAGCCCGCCGCAACATCCCGCGATGAAACGGATGCACAGGGAGAGAGGAAAGCTGCTGACGAACGCATTGCCAAAATTCACCAGAGCGAATCCTGTCAGCCCCGTCAGCAGTAATTTCTTGCGTGCCATGCGATGGGTGAAGGCGGTCGAGGGCAAGGCCGCAGACAGCGCTCCAAGGGCAAAAGCCGTGATGAACTGCCCACCGACGGCTTGCGGCACCCGTAATCCGCTCGAAATGGATGACAACAAACCGGCAGGCATGATCTCAGTCAGCAACGTGACAAATGCCGCCATGGCAAGAAGAAGCATGGCATGAACGGGCATACGTTGCTCGACCACGACCGTGTGACCTTGCTCGTTCGACAGGACTGACATCACTTCCCCTCATCTTGGGCAGTCCTTCATGCCTGCGCTTTGCGAAGGCCATGCCGCCATGCGTAAATGACGGAGGCTGCACCGAGAGAAGAACGCGCCTTTTAATTTGCATGGCCGATCCTTCCCACGAAGCGAGAAGCGCCGACCCGGATTGTGGCGATAGCCGATTACGCATGGATGGCCAACCCGGGTATGACGCGATTTTGACCGGAAAGACAGATTCCATCCTGTCCCCTCGTTTAAATCGCGTCCCTTGCCTGAGGCCAGGGCGCTCGACCAAGAACCCCGATCAAAGACGGTACCGGCCCTGTCAGTCGGTCGATGTCAGAAGGCTGCAGTGAGGCTGAGATTAAACGACCGACCGAGCCCGGCCAGCGGCCCCAGAACGCCGGTCTGCTTGTAATCGCCAAGTGAAAGGCCACCGAGCGGCAGGTAATATTTCTGGTTTGTCACGTTCTCGATGCTGCCATCGAGCGTGAGTTTGCGCCAGCGATAGCTCGCCCCAAGGCCGAGCAGGGCGTAGCCGGGAGTCCGAGGCTCGTTGCGCAGCCAGTCTACCGTCGATTTCTTTTTCACAAGCGTCACATCGACACGGCCGGTGAGGTTCTGCCAGATCTCCCGCAGGCCGACCGTGCCATTGACCGGCATTTGGTGATAGAGGCCGGAATGCGTTTCGAGATCCTGCCCTCGTACCCAACTGAAGGTGCTCACGATCTTGCCCTGGCCGAAACGCTCCGTATCCCACAAACGATACTGGCCCGAGCCGTTCAGCCCGTAGCTCTGCGCGTTATGATTGACGAATTGCAGCATCGACAGGCCGTTGCTAAGAGAGCCGATACGCATGACGTTAATGTAACCCTCAGTGTAGGTGTAGAAGGGCTGGAGCTTGAGGTTCCATCCGTCCCCCTTGGGGTCATGCCACGTCACCGTAAGGCTGGCCGTGTTCGCGATTTCCGGGCGTAAATTAAGATTGCCGACATAGCCGTTCCCATCGCCGAACCAGCCGATCATGCGCATGGCCATTGCGCCCCGTCCCCAGGCATAGCGTTCGTACAGATTGGGAGACCGTGTCTTGCGGGCATAACCGCCCTCGAACATCAGGCTGTCGAGCGCATGCCACCGCCCGGTCGCCGTAACGTCGAAATTGGTGTCCGTGCGCCCACGCGACGCCGCATTGAACCGTTTGGCCGCCATGATATCGGCCATCTGCATCATCCCCATCCATGAATAGGGCGCGACCTTGCCTGTATTCATCATGATCAGGTCATTGCGCAGGCCGAGCTGCGTGGAGAAGCGGCGCGTCCACTGCGCGTTCCATTCAATATAATGGCCCAGCCGGTCGCGATGACCGTTATTGATGTTATGGAACGTATTGGGGCCCATCATCATGCTACCTGCAAGTGGTGGCCACCAGTCATTCAGCCCGTTATGGTCAAAGCCGCTGCCAATCTTGATATTATGACGTGCTGAGAGCGGTATGGTCAGATCGATCGCATACCCCGCCGTTCGAGCATCGGTATTCATCGGCATGCCGGTGGTGGCGCTATGACCGCCTTTATCGTTCATCATGTTCATCACATGATCGGTGCGCTGCCAGAAACCGCGCACATCGAGCGTTGCCCAGTTGAATTCGCCACGATACTTGCCATTGACGAAAGTCGAGCGGTTATTTGTCATATCCATATACTGGTTAGGAAATCCTTCATAAGGGATGTCCTGCTGACCGAATGTCAGTGCCAGAAGATGATTGTCTTTCTTCAACCCTGCCGTCACCGCATGGTTGAAAGAGAGATAACTGGTGGAACGCACCTGACGCCCCTCCCCGCCCGTACGGTAATTGCTGGCATGAGCGTAAGAGCCGGTATAGCGAAGGCTGAACATGTCATTCGCGACGGTGACTGTGCCTGAAGCACCCGAGCCGCCACCGTTACTGCGATAATCACCTCTGACATGCCCGGTCACGAGGATCTTGCCGCTCTTGGCAAAAAGCGGGTCGCGGCGCTCGATCTTGACCGTGCCGCCCGTGCTGTCGCCACCGATACTGACAGGTGTTACGCCTGCGATGGCTTCGGCCGTCGAGACGCTGTCGGGGTCGATATACGACATCGCAGGATTCATGTGATTGGGACAGGCCGAAGCGATACGCACACCATCTACGATGGTGGCCACACGGTCATCGGCCATGCCATTCAGCACGGGAAGCGCTGAGACCCCGCCTGCGGAATACATGCTGTAGCCCAAAGACCCTTTGAGCAGGGCCGCCGTATCAGCAGAGTGAATGGCCGTGCGGCGTATACCCTGAACCTGTAGGTATTCTGCCTTGCTGTCTTCTTCGGGTAAGGGGGCCGTTTTGGTTTCGGCCGCCGCTCGGGCATCTAAGGCAATAATGAGCGCAAAAACTGAGGTGCATCCGAGCGCAAGGCGCGCATGACGGAGCGACCTGCCTAAACCGGGCAGAGTCATGAGAATATATCCTGATCGAAAACGAGAATAGCCGCTGACGCTCCTCGTCCACTTTTCGCGGAATCATGAGGTCAGCTACACTTGCGCGTGATCAGGTCAGTGGAGGTGCCTGGGCGGGCGGCAGAACCCATCTGAGTTCCGGCGGCGCACGGCTGGGCGGCAAGAAGACGCGTTGACTGAGCTTGAGACTACGGGCGAAAGCGACCAGCAGCGCCACGGCAAGGATGAAAAATCCAAGCTGTAGAAGCGGACAAAGAGCGCAGGCTGCGTCGTGATGATGACCGGGCTTGTGGCTCTTGGGCTGGGCAGGCATGACCATGCCTGCCTCATCGCAATCAGCCATGTTTCCGGCCATGCTCATCGACGCCATGCTCGGCGAAGCGATATCAACGCCGATTAGCCGCTCGATTTCAGAACGCGGTGTCTCATCCGGTCTAGCGAGGCTCTGGAGCATGAGCGACGCGAGGAAGGCCAGCAGAACAGGAACGGCCATGGCAAGACGGAAGAATGTCCTGCCTTCGCTCATGTTCCGTCTGTATGGCGTAGCCCCGTAAATCGCCCCGTCCCCTCACATGTCCGGTTCTATAGGCAGTGGGTTACAACCTGAAACAGGAGACGTCCAGAGAGATAAAACAGGACTCAAATACTCCCGCTTCATTCCGATGAAAAACCCGACATCTTCGAGGTGCCCCCATATTCATTCTATATTGAAAACGTATTACCAAGGAGCCTCAGCGCCATACTTCTGACTGCGACAGGGGGAGAGCGCCGCCCCCTTGCAAGACGCGGTGCCTCGCTATCATCGAGTAATGAAAGCTGGACCTCAGGCTTCCATCAGAGTTTGACCGATATAGCCGCCCTTCGGTCGTCCCGGACAGGCGAAAAGCCCACCACCAATATGGGTCGTATACTGGTTCATCATGTCGAATTTCGACATCTTATCGAAAATCTTCACAAACCCGGTCCTGGGATCCTGTTGCCAGCTCATAAACAAGAGCCCGGCATCCATTTCCATGCCCTGACGCCAGGGTGGCCAGCGCTCTGCCGTAAAGCTCAGCCCGTTATCGTAGGAATAGGCCCGCCGCAAAATCTGAGCGCCGCCATTTTCTTCCGGGGCTGCAAGCCGCGCATGAGAGTTCTGCACCGTCACCGGATTACCATCACGATCCTTCTGCGAGAGGGTGAGCGGTTCGAACTCGTCATGGCCACCAATAGGCGCTCCACTCAGTTTTTCGCGTCCCATCGTCTCTTCCTGGAAGCCGACAGGGGTACGATCCCAATGTTCCAGTGCGATGCGTATTATGCGTGAAACCAGATAACTACCGCCCTGCATCCAGGGCAGATCGGAACGGGCCGCCCAGATGTAGCGATCAGCCGCCGCCGGGCTTCTCGTGTCCGGGTTGATCGTGCCATCCTTGAAGCCCATGAGGTTTCTTGGGGTCTTACCCTTGCCGAAACTCGGCAGGAACCCGGCCTGGGCCCAGCGGGGATTGGCGATATTATAGGCCAGCCGTGTCAGCTCCCGCGAGGCATGAAGCGTGGTCTGAGGATCATTGGCACAGCACTGCACGCATAGGTCGCCACCCGAGCGCGCATCGACGAGCTGATCGCCGGTAAAGCGCGGCAGATCGGCCATTGCGGCAGTCCGATGGGCATTCAACCCGAAACGATCCTTGCCGTCTTTCATGAACAAACTCGGTCCGAACCCGATCGTGATGGTGAGATCGCGATCCTTGAGCCCAGCGATCTCACCTGAATCGACCAGACCCTCGACCGGTCTCCCGGCCATCAGGGCATCGGCTGCGTCGGTCCATTTCCTGAGCAATGACGCCAGTTCATCACGCTTCGTCGTGGCAACGTCGAAGGTGATGAAATAGGCAAAAGGCTGCTGCGGCGTCAAAATGCCTGGCTGATGGACGACAGGGTTCTGAGCGCCCCGAGCCTGCTCGACGAGAGGCGCAACCGTGCCGAGCGCTACGGAACTGGCAAGAAAGCCGCGCCTGCCGAAGCGAAAGCGTTTTTCCGTATCAGTCATGGCTGACTCGCATTCAACGTGTTCATGTCGTCTTCGACATAATAGAAGCTCTTGCCATCGGGGGTCATGGCAAGGCCGAAAAGATCGCCATTTCCGGGTGGCTGCTGCGCCTGATCGGCATCGACCCATTGCGCGTAAATCTGCTTCCTGGCAGCCGGATCGATCTCGACCACCTGGCCGTTTCGGCCATTGGCTACAAGCAGGTGGTGACCTGGCACCCAGATCATGGCGAGCGGCCAGTTCAGAAGCCCGCCCTTGGTGATGACCCTGCCAACCGCATCATTCTCACGCGTTACCGGCTCGGTGCGGGTCAGCGCATTATCGATGGCCGTTACTTCATTGTCGTAGCCGTCGGTGACGAAAAGCGTGCCATCGTCGTCGAGAGCAAGACCCGTTGGGCCGAAAAGGAAGTTGTCACGATCGGCACGCGCGGAAAACCCGCTGGCAATGACGGTCTGCTTGTCGAGCACGGGGGGGCTGCCATCCGGGATGCTGAGTTCGAGACGCAGCACCGTCGCCTTGTGCAGGATTGGCGGATAATGCGTCTGCGGGTCGACAACGTTGGGTCCCGGCAGATCGAAACCCGTCATGGAAATGAACAGAGTTGCCTTGTCGCCCTGATCGACACTCGCAATATCGCCCCATGGTGCGTTGATGAGTGGCCCTTTCCATGTGGTGATGTATTTGCCGTTTGTGTCGAGCACGATAAGGCACCCGTCGCCCTTGGTCGTGGTGGTGCCATCTTTACTCGGAGCACTACCGACAATGATCCAGCCCTTTTTCAGTATGGTCAGGGCCGTTGTCAGCCCTACCCCGCCCGGACAGGCTGCGAGATTGCTTGGCAGGTTGGCGAAGAGACGCGCATTGCCCGAAACCGGCGAATAGGCAACGATCGTGGTGCCCGTGCCCTGAAGATTGCTGATATTATTGAAGTTCGTGACCAGAACCTCATCCTTTTTCAGCACACCCATGTCGTGCGGGACGACGACCACGGCGTATGGGTTCAGATCGCCGTTACCGGGGCTGGTCGACGCCAGGGTCGTGTGCCGATGCAGCGTTTCGAGAAACCCCTTCGGGTCGGCCTTTGCAGGAAGGGCCGCAGCCACGAGCGTGAGGGCGGTGCAGGCAGCAATCGAAAATCTAGAAAACATAGATACTCTCACAGAGCGATATTGGTTCTGAAACCGAAAACAAGCTCATCGCGCAGGCGTCGGTCAGGATGGGAAGGGTTGGGAATGCCGCCACCGGGGTTGAAAATATATTGGAAGTCGGGCTGCCACTGCATCCAGCCTGTGAACTGATACTGATAGGTCAGTTCCACATAGGTCTCTCCACCTTGTGCAGGCGAATAGGCGCCCGAGTAGCGCCTGACGGCGCGGTCGTAATTGGCCAGCGCGCCGCTGACGTGGGTATAGCCCATGCCAATGCCGAACACGTCGTCGGTGCGATAAGGCAACGGGTCATTGAACGTCAGGCCGAAATTGAGGCTGAAATCGATCGGTACGCGATCGGATTGCGGGGCGCCCATGGCGCGACCGAAAATGCTGATCGTCCGGTTCGGGTCGGTATGGCTGCGCCAGATCATCTGGTCCATCACCGCATAGAAGCTGAAGGCGCCACGATGGGTGCGGGCCGTGCCATTGCTGTCGGGCGAGGCCAGGGGCACGCCCGTGTTGTCCCAGAACTGGTCGGCAAAAGGCTCGGAATCGTACCAACCACCAATACGATAAACATGGGAGAGCGGCTGAACCTCGTCGGGCGAGACCATCGCACCCAGCGCCGGATAGACATATTGCAGCTCGGCAATGGCCAGAACGCCCCGATTGAGCGGGAAGGTTGTGCCGGAAGGATTGGTTATCTGCGGGTCGCCGTCGCGATCTTTCGTCGGGCTGCCGCTATAGACGCCGCCCAACAGGTAGAGCGGCGTTGCCAGCCAGTATTTACCCCGCACGCCGAGCGCCGAGAGCGGATAGGCAGGACCACCTCCGGGCATGTCTGCAGAGGGCACCATCGGCCAGCCGAACATCGTATTGGCAAAAACCAGAGCATTGCTACTGACCATATATTCCTGGTCGAGACTCTGCTGGCCGATCTTGATGTCGAGCTTCTGCTGATCGAGAAATTTCTGATCGTACCACAACTCCCACAGGCGCGTGGAGCGGTCCGCCTCGATGCCGCTCACCGTTTGCAGGGCCATGAGGTTATCGGCGCTGAAATTACGTCCGTGAATCTGCTCCATGCTGACATTGAATGTCCCGCCATACCAGCCGACAGCACGCTGCGTATCGACCTGCAGCACCGCGACGGTCAGGCCGTCATAACCTGCCCCGCGATGACTGCCGCCGGACGGATTACCGAACACTTCCGAGGTTTCCTGAATGGCGAGCACGGCACCGTATTTGCCCAGCTCGGGGCGCAGGCCCCACATATTGCCCAGAAGATTGGACGTTCGGCGCCAATTGGAGAGAAAGCCAAAAACGCCTGACGACGCGTCATCGCTTGCCCCTGCAGCATTTCCAAGATTGACGGGCGGAGGGACCGCACGCGCCGATAGCGGTAGCGACAACCCGGTTAAACCCAGACAGGCCACTAAAATCTTCGTCTTTCGCGCCTCAGCCCTCAGGCGTCGCCACGGTCGGAAATCACTCATTTTTCGCTCTGGAGTTGCTGATATTGAGAATCGTTCGCACGTATATCAGCAAATCTTTGACATGGAATATTAATAGCCATTCATAAACGAAAACGTGCTTTTTAACTTTCAATCCACCCAAGTTATGGGCGCAATTTCTTACATTCGCTCATAAATTTGCTTAAAGTACATAAATCAAGTCCAAATATACGGAAAAAGATTACGATTTCCCAATCTTCAGCAAGCGAGCCTTGAGCAGGGACGCGTAACAAGATTTGTTATAATGTATCAATTTACACAGAAAGACAGACTCCCTATCCCTGCTCGGTCTGCCCTGCTGCTCGGGACTCTCTGGCTTGTCGAAAAACGCCCTCCTTATCGTTTCCCCTCTCCTCTGTGCCTTGTGCATCGTACCCGACTGCGTACTTGCCGAGAGCCGCGATAGAACGAGCCGCATCGAGAGCGGGGAAAGAGCCCCGATTGCAAAGCGGGCCATGCCAGTGATGAAGCGCGAGATCGTGACCGTGCATCGCCACCGCGCCAATGCGGATGGAACGACGGGCCGCTCCATCGGTGGGGGACTGATGCCGGGACAGTCGGCACCTCGGTCGCAAAGCGGCGTAAACCGCGATTTCATTGCCAGACAATCGCCCACTCTCTCGCCAGTCGCCATGATTGCCGACCTGCCGGGCGTGATCTATTCCGGCAATGATCCACTCGGCACGAATGACGAACAGCAGGGGCTCTCCGTGCGTGGCCTCGACCAGACCGAAATCGGCTATCTCTTCGAGAACGTACCCGCCGCCCCGCCGCTCTTTCTTGTCCCCTACACCTCGGCGACGGCAGATAACGAGAACATCGCCTCGATCACCCTGGCGCAAGGCGCCGCCGAAACGGCCTCGCCGCTTTATAATGCGGTGGGGGGCGAATTATCGGTCAGGATGCGCAAACCATCCGATGAGCGAGGCGGTTTCATCAGCGGCTCTTGGGGGTCGTACAGCCTCAATCGCGAGTTTCTTCGCCTCGAGAGCGGACGCTTGGGCGATAGCGGCGTGAAGGGCTTCGCCTCTTTCTCCTATCGCGGAGCCGATCAGTGGCGCGGCGCCGGTACATCTCGACGCTTTCACACGGATATGCGCCTGATGAAGGAATGGGGGCAGAAAAGTTCGGCCTCGGTAATCTTCTCGTTCAATCGCGATCGCGGGTACTATCTGCTGTCTCCCACACTCGCCCAGTGGCAGCGCCTTGGCACCAGGGCCAATTATGCCAGCGACTATGCGCCGGGCGACAGCAGCTACTATAAATATCAGGAAAACGCCCGTGCGCAGAGCTTCCTCTCAGCGCCGGTATCGCTCCACCTCGATCGGCATCTGACTCTCGATCTGACGCCCTATTTCATCTATGTCTGGGGTTACGACAGCTACGGCACCACTTTGAGCCGCACCGGTAGCTATAACGGCAATCGGCCTGCGGGCGCGCTTCAGGTGCCCTCAAGCATCGGCAACAGCTTTGCTTCCGTAGCCACTGATTCCTACCATCAGTCGCACCCCGGCATGAACAGCGCGCTGCACTATGAAACCGGGGCGAACCGTCTTTCTCTTGGTTACTGGTATTCCTATTACGACTTCTCCAGCCTGTCGCGTTATGTGCTGCCCGATGCGCAGGGTGGGGTGTCGAACCAGTGGGGTGCTTTCCCCATACTGACCGACGTCGGAACGCCGCTGTCTTCATACGACGCAAGGCTTCTACAGCAGATCAATGCGATCTCCATAACCGACAGGCTGCATCTTCTGGACCGGAAACTGACCCTTTCCGCAGGGCTGCGTATGGTGCTGGTTTCTCGCTCGGTAACCAATCTTCTGCCGGGGGCGCGGTTCCGCAACGGAGCCAGCTATGCGTCGCCCCTGCCGCAGTTTTCCGCGTCCTACAAGCTGACGCCCCACGACCAGATCTATGTCAACGGCACCACAGGGTTTCGCGCGCCTTCCGGCATTTCCAGCTATCAGGACCGTTTCAGCATTTCCACGGGACGACAAACGCGTATTGCATCCTCAGACACCAAACCCGAATACTCCATCGGCGAGGAGCTCGGTTTCAGACATCAGGGAATGGTTACGCTTTCTCTGGCGCTCTTCAATTATAATTTTACCAACCGTCAGGTTGCCACCACCACCGTCCTTAACGGTGTCATCACAAGTGAGTCGATCAATGGTGGCGGGCAGACGGCACGCGGCGCACAATTCGAACTTGGCCTGCGCCCCTGGCACGGGTTCAGCCCCTATCTTTCGGGACAATATATTCACGCGACGATCGACAATAACATCCAGTCAGGCGCCGACTATCTGCCAACAAAGGGCAAGCGGCCTGTGCGTACACCGACCCTCTCGGGCTCGCTCGGCCTCTCTTATGATAACGGTCAGTTTTTCGGCCTGTTCGACGGTCACTATGTCGGCCCCACCTATGCGACCTTCATGAATGATGAGCGCATACCCGGTTTTGGGACGGCCAATCTCTCTCTCGGCTATCGCCTTCAGAAAACCACCAGACTCAAAACACCGCAGATCCAGCTCAACCTGATCAATCTCGGTCGTTCCGGCTATCTCTCAGGCGTTAACGGCGTCTCGCTCAATCGCAACGCGACGCAGGGCGTCTTCGGCACTACCATTGCGGGCAAGGCGCCAACCTATTTCGTTGGCGGCGGTTTTGCCGGCGTGGTGTCGCTGTCTTCCGGCTTCTGAACGACCGCCGCACGACGCCTGTTCAGACAAATATAACAGAATGTTGCCAAAGCGAATCAGTGCTTCAAATCGCGTAAATTTCATTTTATCGTTTCTTCAATGCAACGGTTGAAAGCGGAGGTGACAGAGGCGGTCCCCGCTCGACCCACAGGGTGCATTCGTGCCGTATCCATATCCAGCCGGAACTCTGCTTTCTGTCGCCGCGGGTCAGGCCCCGGCCCAAGAGGCGTGTCTACCAATATTTCGTTTCGAAAGCGGATCGTTCCGACCTAATTTTTGAAGGGCTTTCAATGAGACGTCGTGCCTCCCTGCTTACCGCCTCACTTGGCGTTCTGAGCGCTATGGCCTGCATGCCCGATGCGCGCGCCGAAACCCTTTCCACAAAGGGCAAACATGACAGCGCGAGCAAGTCGCAGGCTACTGCGGTGCAGAAAGCGCCCAAAAAAGCGTCCCATCGCGCCAGAGTGATTTCTGGTGAAGAATCGGTGATCGTGACCGGCACCCATGCCGTCAACCGCAAGGCACGCGACAGCACGAGCCCCGTCACGGTCATTTCGGCAGCCGAGCTGGCGCGGTCTGGGCAGCTCAATCTGACCGAGGCCCTCACCCGCGTTTATCCGGCCATTAATATCCAGACACGAGGTAGTGATACGGGGGCGCTTACGGCCTCTATCCGTATGCGTGGCCTGAACCCCAACCAGGTTCTGGTGCTTGTCGACGGCAAGAGACGCCATGTGACCGGCAACGTGGTGCAGAATCCGGGGCCGCAATTCGGCTCCACGCCGGTCGATCTCAATATGATCCCGGCTAATGCCATCGATCATATCGAGGTGCTGGAAGACGGCGCGGCGGCCATGTATGGCTCAGACGCCATCGCCGGTGTCGTGAACGTCATCACCAAAAAGCAGGATCACGGTCTGAATATGAGTGCCCAGACCGGCGCCAATGCCTATGCTGGCAGCGGATGGAACTATCAGCTCAACGCCGATGGCGGCATGAAGCTCGGTCGCGACGGCTATCTCCATCTCAGCGGGCAGATCTATCATACGGATCATTTCTTCACGAACACCGAAGACCATCGTCTGCTGCCCTATGCACCGCCCGGCGCCAATCTGAGCGGCTATTACGGCATCCTCCCCGGCGCCATCAAGGTTCCGTACAATTCCAACAAAATCACAAGCACCCCCGAAGAAACGCGCGAAAATCTTGGCATCGATTTCGGCAAGAAAGTGACCGAAAACATCGATTTCTACGGCCTGATCACCTATGGCCATCGTCACGCTGAGGCGATCCAGAACTATCGTGTCCCGAGCATTGCCCCTTCTCTTTACCCTCTGGGCTTCTCCCCCATCGAGACGATCGAGGAAAACGACTACCAGGCCAATCTTGGCGTCAAGGGCAGCCATCTTTTCGGTTTCGACTGGGATCTGAGCACGCTTTACGGTGCGGATGAGGAAGACATCATCACCAAGAACACCGCCAATACCGGCATGCTGGGCGCGTCGTGCCAGACCACCGATCGCAGCAAGGCCTATTTCTCATCGCAGGGCTGCGGCTATTCACCGACCAGCGCGCGTGCGCAAACCTATCGTAACGCGATGTGGACCAATAATCTCGACATCCGCCGCAACTTCAAAATCGCCGACGCTGTGCCCATGACCCTCGCTTTTGGCGGGCAGCACAGGCTCGAAATGTACGATATCGTCGCCGGTGAGGCGCCTGCCTACGAGGCTGGCGGCACACAGGGCTATGCCGGTGCAGCCCCGCAGAATGCAGGGAGCTGGAGCCGCAATATCTGGGCGGCCTATATCGATGACGACTTCCACCCCCTGCCGAAGCTCGATGTCGATCTTGCCGGGCGGTTCGAGCACTATACCGACTCAGGCAACACAGAAAACGGCAAGGTCTCGGCACGATACGACTTTACCAAGCGCATCGCTGTGCGCGCCACCTTCAGCAACGGTTTTCGCGCACCGACCCTTGCCGAGCAACATTACAGCGCGCTCAGTGTCGGCCCGACTTCGGCTTCTGGGCTGCTGCCCGTCGCCTCGGAAGCCGCCAAGACGCTCGGTGCCAGTGCTCTCAAACCCGAGCGGTCGACAAGCGCCAGTGGTGGCGTCGTGCTTGAGCCACTGCCGAACTTTCATGTCGAGGCCGATGTCTATCAGATCAATCTGAGAGACCGTATCGTTCAGGGCGGATCGGTTGTCGGTGCTCAGGCAATCGCGGCCATCGAGCAGATGGGCTATACCTTGCCCGGCGGCGCCACCCTGTCCAATCCAACGGGATTTTCGGCCTATTACTTCTCAAACGGTGCCAGCACCCGCACTCAGGGCATCGATATCAAGGCCGATTATCGTCTGCGCCTGCGCCGCTTCGGCAATCTTCTGCTGTCTATGGGGCTGAACATAAACCGGACACGCTTGACGCATAACGGGCTCTCGGCAACGGGCAACCCGCTCCTCAACGCGCAGACCATCTCGTATCTCACCAGTGAGTCACCGCGCAGCAAGATCGTTCTGAACGCCTATTATACGATCGGCAATTGGGACGTTAATCTACGCCAGACACGCTACGGCGAGACAGTCGGGATGCTGACCTATCAGGACTGGACTCCGGCGAGCGCAATCTGCCCTCTGAACGGTCGCGCACTTCGCGGTTCGAATACCTGTTTTGCGCAGTTCAAGAACACCCCGCGCTGGTTGACCGATCTGGAAGTCGGCTATCGCTTCGGCGAACACTGGCATGTCGCGGTGGGCGCCAACAACATCTTTAATATCCGTCCTCGCAAGGTACCTGCCAATCTCGCCAGCTACGGTGTAGGGATCTATGACAGCGCCTCGGCTCAGGTGCCGATGAATGGCGGTTATTATTTTGGGCGCGTGAACGCAAATTTCTAAGGCAGGTCCATGAACGCAAAAAAGGGCCAGAGGGGTATCCCTCCGGCCCTTTTTCTTGTGAACGAGGTCGTTCTTACTGGAACGGCAGGTAACGCAGCGACAGGAACACCATATTGTCGTTGGTGTGCGGGGTTCCTCCCACGCCGCTGAACGAGGAAACATAGGTGTAGGAGTATTGGGCGCCGACACGCAACGTGCCGTAATCGCCGTGCAAATAGGTCCACCAGAAACCAGCCGTGCCCTGAACCACACGATTGATGCTGGTCTGGCAGGCGCTGGAAGCGGCACCTTCTATATCGCAGCCGCCAACGTTGTAGAGCGGGTTGCCGTAGCCGTAATGCTTGCCGCCTGCGTTGAAATAGGAGCGCGACCGCAGCATTTCCATACCGCCATAAGCGTAGAGCTGGAGCGCCTTTGTGGCGTTGCCATAAAGCCCGACAAGCACGTTCGCCGCAGGCATGGGCTTGACCTGACCCTTCTGGTCGATGGTGACGTCGGGAATATTCGACGTGCCGTAACGACCGATACCCGTACCGACGAGGCCAGAAGCCTGGAAGAAGATCTTATGCGACTTCTCGACCGGCACGATAAGCCCGCCGCCGCCGCCGCCAGCCAGCTTGGTGCTGCTCTGACCCGTACCTGTATAGGAAACGCGGCTATGCGCGAAACGCAGCAGCCCGGTCAGCTCGTAGTGGCCCCAGCCCGGATCGGCCGCCAGCTTGCCGATAACGTCCGGCGCAATATCGGTTGAATAGTTGGTGGACGGGTTGTTCACGTTCACACCGGCATTCTGGTACGTGCCCGAGGTCGCACCGGCAGGCAGATACTGACCGCCCGAACCGACAGCGATAACCTGCTGCGGGTTTTCGACAGACACACCGACATTGTAGCGCCCGTGATCGAAGCCCTTGACCAGGCGGATCTGCGTATTACGCGTCCAGTTGAAACCCGGGATATACTGAGCATCGATAGAGAGCGGCACCTGCTCGTCACGCGCGCGCATGCCATGGTTGAACATGGTCAGCAGCGACCAGTTCTGACCGCCTAGAAGGGTCAGCTCATCAGCGTCATCAAGCAGCTGGCCATAGAAGACTCGTTCACGCAGCACGTAAGAATTCGACTGACGCGAGTTCGAGGATGAACCCGAGCCCTGGAAATCGGTCTCAATATAGGCCTGAGCACGCAGGTTTTTGGTAATATCACCTTCGACGAGAGCGGCCAGTCGGCTCTGGCGTGCCGATTCATGAAACTCGTTGATGTGATAATTCGGGCTGTTTGCGAAAGGAATGGATCCGAAGTTCGACGAAATATCCGAAACGTTGTTACGGGACCTGAACATCGTGGCAGCCTCGACATAGCCGCCGAGAGTGATGCGCACGCCACCGATCTGGATCTGACCGCGATGGAGGGGGCCATAGAGGTCGGTAACGCGACCTGTCGGCGTGCCTGTGAGCTGGCCGTAAGGCGTTGCTGCATTGACGGGCGGCAGAAGCACGTTGCTGTTCGGCCCCGGCGCGGCGGCTGTGGCGAAGCCAGCGCCTGTTGCCGCATTGCCTGAACCATGAGCCGGGGCACCGCGATAGCCGTTGCGCGTGCCATAGGGGTCACTCTCCTCAGACTGGCGCTGCTGCGCCAACTGATCGTGAATGCGCTTCATCTCGCGCTGATGCTCGCGCTTCATGTCAGCGAGCTGCGACTGCATGGCCTTGATCTGCTTCTCCATCAGACTCATCTGATCGAGGCTGGCGGCACGCACCGGGGTCGCCACGGCGAGCGACGCCAGCGAGACCGATGCCAGCAGCAAGCGACAGGCACGGGGGAATGAGGTCATGTCAGTATCATCTTCCGATGCTGCGGTTGGTGTGAGCCTCCCTTACTGATTGCCTTTCGTCCCCGCCTGCGAAGCTTTGATGACTCTCATATGACAGATTGATGACAACAATCACAAAGTACTGTTTTTACTGGGTTTTCTAATAATAATCTTTTTCATTTTATGGCTTTCATCTGACAAAGTGTGGCAGGTTGTGGTTTCGACGACACAGATAGACGTCTGTCGTTTCGAACCTGCATTGTGAGTAATTCGATCTGGTATCGTTTGCAGATCTGTAGCGATGTCCGCGCCGGGAGTCGCGGCGACCGAGAAGGACTTCGACCATGGAGCGACGGCATTTCGCGGTTGGCTTGGGCGCGGCTGTTCTGAGCATAGGCGGGTGTGCGACATCGCCGTTCCTGAGCGTCGACCGCCTGGTCGCGCAGGCCGTGCGAGACGGGAAGATGCCAGGCGCCATTCTGGTTATCGGGCATCGTAACATCGTGGTGCATCGCTCGGTCACCGGTTACCGCGCCCTTGCGCCGGAAAAGGAAAAACTGACGCTCGACACCGTATTCGACATGGCGTCGCTCACCAAACCCCTCATCACCGCGCTCTGTGTGATGCAGCTAGTCGAGGAAGGAAAGCTCTCCCTCGACACGAAAATCAGCGCGCTTCTCCCCGATTTCGCGGCGAACGGCAAAGATGACATCACCCTTCGCCTTCTTTTAACCCATTATTCAGGCTTACCGCCCGATCTGCCTCTTTCCCAACCATGGCATGGACGCGACGACGCGCTTCGTCTCGCCTGCACTTCTTCGCTCGTCACGCGACCGGGTTCGAAATTCATCTATAGCGATATCAACTTCATCGTCCTCGGTATGGTCGTGGAAATCGTCAGCGGCAACGATCTTCAGGATCAGGCGAGACATCGTATTCTTTCACCGCTCTCCATGAGCCATAGCGGGTTTCTGCCCACTCCGCGTGACCGGAGGATCATAGCGCCGACGCAATATCAGCCCGACGGGACAATACTACGCGGGATCGTACACGACCCAAGTGCGAGACGCATGGGCGGGGTTGCCGGTCACGCCGGTCTTTTCGCCCGTGAAGACGATCTAGTGCGTTATGTCACAGCGCTCATCGCGCGCCGTTCAGGGCAAGCAAGCTCCTTCCCGCTCTCGAGAGCGGGCGTCATGCTCATGACGACACCGCAGCAACCTACAGGCAAGCACGATCTGCGCGGGCTTGGCTGGGATATCGACACGCACTACTCTTCCTTGCGTGGAGCAGGTTTTCCGCTAGGCTCGTTCGGCCATACGGGGTTTACCGGGCCATCGCTCTGGATCGCCCCCGAAAGCGGAAGCTTCGTGCTGATTTTAACGAACCGCGTTCATCCCAATGGCGGGACAAGCCTAGTTTCTCTGAGAAAGTCGGTCTCGACAGAAGTGGCGCGTATTCTCGCCACAGGATGAAGGATCAGACCGGGAGGCTTGACGCCGCCCGGCCCATTTTACCTTCAGAGGATCGTATAGCCACCGTCGATCAGAAGATCGGCGCCGTTGATCATTGCGGCCCCAGACGACGCCAGAAAGACAGCCGCAGTCGCAATCTCTTCAGGAATGGCAAAGCGACCTGTCGGGATACGGCGAATAGCCGCCTCACCTTTCTCACCAGCCCAGGCCTTCTTGCCAAGTTCTGTCAGCACGATAGTCGGTGAGAGCGTGTTGACGGTGATGCCGTGTTTCCCCCATTCGGCGGCGAATGTCTTCGACATACCGATCACACCGAATTTCGAGGCGCAATACGCTACGTGCTCCTCGATCGCGACGGTCCCTGCCTGGGAGGCGAGATTGATGATACGTCCTCCCTTGCCTGCCTCGATCATGACCTGGCCCACCCGCTGCGTCACAAGGAAGCTGCCCTTGAGATTGATCGCGATGGTCTTGTCCCAGTAATCGAGAGGAAGCGTCTGCGCAGGAGCGAGAAACACGACACCGGCGCAATTGACGAGAATATCGATCCGACCGAACGCCGCGGCTACATCGGCAACCATCTGATTCACCGAACCAGCGCTGGAAACGTCGCAAGAGAACGGCCTCGCAGCCTCGCCCAGCTCGGAGGACTTGGCGGCAGCATTGTCGTGATTGACATCGACAACGGCGACCTTGGCGCCCTTGCGCACATAAGCCGCCGCGATTGCGGCGCCAATACCGGAAGCCCCACCCGTTACGAGCGCGATCTTGCCCTTGAGACTGAAATCGAGATCGATATCAGCCGCTGAAAAATTCATCTCCATGATCACACTCCCTGTGATAAATCACAGCTTTCGTATGACATTTGTGGCATGGGTGTAAGCGCCACACGCCCCGCCTCACGCGGAGTTTAGCCACCTCAGGAGTTAGTGAACGACCGAGATCCCTTACAGAAATCCGGATTGTCTCACGCGAGAGCGGTTCTCATGCAGCCAGAACATCTTTCAAGCGAAAATAGTCAAAATATGAATATCTGACTTGAGAAAAACCCGATAAAATTTCTACAGTATCATCAATTGTGTTATATCGTTGTTTTGCGCAATGTTACTCAAATAGCGATATTATCATGAAATCGAGGAAAAAATTCGATTAATGGAAAAATACTACCGCCCGATGCGAGAGTCTGAATTTTCTTTCTGGGCCACGAAATCTGTGGATGACTATGAGGGAGATCTCATAATCAATCATTTATACGATCGCAAAAAGGCGTATTGCGAGGCGAGAAAATCATTCGAGACCACCTTGCCAAACGGCTTCAACACAAAAAATCATTACTTTCGTATCTTTGAGCAGGCAGGCGAGGCGGTAGGCTTTCTGTGGTTCAGCCTTGAAGATGATGCCGCGTTTCTCTTGGATATTATGGTACTCGAAAAATATCAGGGTCAGGGAATAGGGCGACGGTTCATCCGCTCACTGATCGAAGAGTTAGCAAACAAAGAGACAGTTGAAATTGAATTAAGAGTGTCGCCGACAAATCATGGCGCGATCAAGATCTATGAAGAATTCGGTTTCAGGATCACCGGCTTCGATATGAGTCTGCTCCTCAACGAGGCGACGATCTCTTGACGTTAGGAAATGGCCACGACAACCGATGACGGCCATGTGAGGGCGCTTGTCATGTCGAGTCACTTGCATCGAGCACACAGGTCATGCGTCGTATTTTTACCGAGGGGCGCCACGCCCCATCACAAATAGAGAAACTGCGATCTCTCATGTCGGAGCCGTCCTGAAAAAGCGCACCTCTCGAGGCGAGTTCGCGCTTCTGACCCGCTCAACTTTGCTCTGTGCGTGCACCAAAGAACACATTCACAAGAGATGCTTGACATAAACCCATATTATAACCGCTATTATTTCTAGCCGCTCTCCATTTACCGGTCTTTCATGCTTTGTCCGAAAGAGGAGCCGAATTGACTTATACTGCAACTCTCTCCGGCCAACGTTTTGCTTTTCATGATCTTCGTCATCTGATGGCCTGTGCATCGCCGTACCGGTCGGGCGATGCGCTGGCAGGGCTGGCGGCCCGATCGGCCACAGAAAGAGTGGCGGCCCGCCTCGCCCTCGCCGATTTGCCGCTCACCGTTTTCCTGTCTGAAGCGCTCGTACCCTATGAGCAGGATGACGTTACAAGGCTGATCATCGACACGCATGACCAGGCGGCGTTCGCCCCGATTGCCTCAATGACAGTGGGCGTGTTTCGCGACTGGCTCCTTTCGCATGAGGCCGATACGGCGCGTCTCGCCTCGATCGCAGCGAGCGTCACACCCGAAATGGCCGCCGCCGTCAGCAAGATCATGCGTAATCAGGATCTGATTGCCGTGGCACGCAAGATCGAGGTTGTTACCCGCTTTCGCAACACGATCGGCCAGAAAGGCGTGCTTGCGTCACGCCTGCAACCCAATCACCCAACCGACGATCTGAAAGGCATCGCCCTCTCCACGCTCGACGGGCTGCTCTATGGCAGCGGCGACGCGGTGATCGGCGTGAACCCGGCCAGCGACAATGTCGAGAATGGTCTGGCCCTGCTCGACATGCTCGACACGATCCGTCAGACCTATGACATCCCGACACAGAGCTGCGTTCTCACCCATGTGACCAATACGCTGGAAATCATCAACCGAGGCGGGGCCGTCGATCTCGTCTTCCAGTCGATTGCAGGCACCCAGAAAGCGAATGAGGGGTTTGGCGTGACGCTCGGACTCCTGCTCGAGGCGCATGATGCTGCGAAAAGCCTCGACCGCGGGACGTTGGGCGACAATCTCATGTATTTCGAGACCGGACAGGGAGCCGCCCTCTCCGCCGGAGCCCATCACGGAATCGACCAGCAGACCGTCGAAACGCGGGCTTATGCCGTCGCACGGGCCTTCAACCCGCTTCTGATCAATACGGTCGTCGGGTTTATAGGGCCGGAATATCTCTATGACGGCAAACAGATCACGAGAGCCGGGCTGGAGGATCATTTCTGTGCCAAGCTGATGGGCGTGCCCATGGGCTGCGACGTTTGCTACACCAACCACGCCGAAGCGGATCAGGACGACATGGACGCTTTGATGCTGTTGCTCGGCACGGCAGGCGTGACTTTCATGATCGGCGTGCCCGGCGCCGATGATGTGATGCTTAATTATCAAAGCCTGGCTTTCAGCGACATCCTGACAACGCGCAGTCTGCTCAACCTCAACCCTGCCCCGGAATTTGCGGCGTGGCTCGAAAAAATGGGGCTCTACGACATCGCCAATGCCCGCGCACTAACGCCTGGGCTACGGGAAACGGCGCTGTCACGCATGATCGGTTTCCAGCCATGAGCGATATCCCTGAAAAGGCATCGAAGCCTACCGATCCGTGGCAAAGACTGCGTGACCTCACGCGCGCGCGGATCGGTCTGGGGCGAACAGGCAATGCCCAGACAACCCGCGATGTTCTCAGCTTCCAGGCCGCCCATGCCATGGCGCGCGACGCCGTGCACAAGCCGCTTGATCTCGACGGACTGCGCCGCGCCCTCGCCCCAGCCACGCCGCTCATCGTGTCGAGCGCTGCCTCCGACCGCACCGCCTATCTCAGCCGCCCCGATCTGGGTCGACGCCTTGCCCCGGAGTCACGGGCGCTATTGCATCATGAGGACTGGGATCTCGTATTCGTGCTTGCTGATGGGCTTTCTGCGGAGGCGGTAGCGAGACAGGGACCAGCGCTTTTTCATGCCTGCTGTCAGGCCCTGCCGACATGGCGCATCGCCCCGCCCGTCGTCGCCTTACAGGGCCGCGTTGCTATTGGCGACGATATCGCCGAAGCACTCGGCGCACGCATGGTTGCGGTGATGATCGGGGAGAGGCCCGGTCTGAGCGTCCCGGAGAGTATGGGGGTCTATCTCACTTATGATCCTGTGCCCGGCTGCCCCGATTCACGTCGTAACTGCCTTTCGAACATCCATCCGCATGGCCTTGGCATCGAGGAGGCCTGTGCCAAACTGGTTTGGCTCATGCGGGAGGCACAGGCACTGAAACTCACGGGGATCGGCCTCAAGGAGCGGGCGCCTGATCTGGCGCCCCCGAATGATCAAACCGCGCAGCCGCGAGCCATCACCTCGCCTCTATGCGAGAAAGACGCCCCATGAGCGGACCGCCCCCACAACTCGAAAAAAAACTCGGCGCCTTTCATCTCTGGGGCATCGCCGTCGGGCTGGTCATCTCCGGAGAGTATTTCGGCTGGAGCTATGGCTGGGCTACGGCTGGCACATTGGGTTTTCTGGGCGCCACCTTGTTCGTCGCCCTGATGTACACGGCCTTTATTTTCAGCTTTACCGAACTCACCTGCGCCATTCCCCATGCAGGCGGTCCTTTCGCCTACGCCCAGCGCGCTCTTGGCCCTGTGGGAGGCGTCGTGACCGGCCTCGCCACGCTGATCGAGTTTATTTTTGCCCCACCGGCCATTGCCTTGGCCATCGGCGCCTATCTCAACGTCCAATTTCCAGGTCTCCCTCCCAAGCTCGCCGCGTCAGGGGCTTATCTGGTCTTCATGACACTCAACATCGTCGGCGTGCATGTGGCGGCGACATTCGAGTTGTTCATCACCATCGCCGCGATTATCGAGCTGCTCGTATTCATGGCTGTTGTCGCGCCTTCCTTCTCATGGGCGCATTTTACCCATTCAGGATGGGGCACAGCCCCTCATTTCGGCTGGGAGGCGATGGGGGGAATGTTTGCCGCCATACCCTTTGCCATCTGGTTCTTTCTCGCCATCGAAGGCGTGGCCATGGCCGCAGAAGAGGCCCGCAACCCGAAACGCGCAATCCCGCTCGCCTATTGTGCTGGTGTGTTGACGCTGGTCGCGCTCGCTTTCGCGGTCATGATTTTTGCCGGCGGATCAGGCGACTGGACGACGCTGGCGAATCTCAACGACCCGCTACCAGAAGCCATGAAGCGCGTAGTGGGACAGCACAGCGCCTGGCTTTCAATGCTGGTATGGCTCGGGCTTTTCGGCCTGATCGCGTCGTTGCATGGCATCATCATGGGCTTTTCCCGGCAGATCTTCGCTCTGGCCCGAGCGGAAATTCTTCCTCGCTCGCTCGGCAAGCTTCATAGCCGGTTTCATACGCCGCATCGGGCGACGATTGCAGGCAGTGCAATTGGCATTATCGCCATCTATGCCGATAGCCTCATCTCCATCCATGGTCAGTCCCTGACTGCGGTTCTGGTGACGCTCTCTGTCTTCGGGGCGTTGACCATGTATGGCGCGAGCATGATCAGTCTGTTCGTGCTGCGCCAACGCGAGCCCGACCTGGAGCGCGGCTACAGGGCACCGCTCTATCCGGTTTTGCCTGTCATCGCTCTGGTCGGCGCAGTGATCAGTATCATTGCTGTCACGTATTATAATTTTACCTTGTTTCTATACTATGCCTCTGCGCTCATTGTGATCACTACGCTCCTGACGATAGGCCGAGGCAACGGTATCAAACGCAGAGCTAGTAGTCTTTTATCGAAGTGATCTCTTAATAAGATCCTGTCCGCGTGTATTTCTGCCAGGCGTCTTTCCGGCGCCTCGTCGTCAACCGATCAATGTGACGCTCTCCGAGCCGCAGATCGCGCGGGGCGAGACAGAAATTTGCTGCCGCTCGATCTTGATAGTGGCGCGCTTCCGACCAAGCTGAACGCTCTCTATCTGCGTGACGACGCCACCAGCAATGAAGTCAGTGGTATGAACCGCTCTCCTGCCTGAGTTATCTCCCCCTCCCTGAAGCCCAATCTGTACGACGAAGCCTATTGCGATCATTTAGCCTCGATCGTCGGGCCTTAGGGCGGCATCAGCACTCTCCCACCGCCTTGCGCCGCCCGCCCCCCGGTTTCGTCGCTCCGTCCATGACTTGAGGCGCGAGGACCGCAGAGACGAGCTGTTGCAACGACGTCATCGACAGGCACATCGAAACAGGCAAGGGGCCAAGCCGTCCCGATCGCAGCTTCGCCACATCGGTGTACGGCTAGCAGCCCGGCAGTCGCGATGCGTCGAGCCTGGACACGGTGATGAACAACCGAACCGAGAAGGCGCGCTGGTTGTCCCGCGAGGCGGTCGGGCCGTAGCGAACCCGGACGCCAGAGCCCTGTGTTCAGCGCTCCTCCCTGAAATACGGCGTACCCAAAGCCGCAGGTGCCGCCATCAGGCGCCGCATGCCGGGCAAAAGCATGGCCGGGACAATCATGAACAGGATCGTCCCGAGATAGGGCGTCATGTTGAGAATGGCCGGAGGAATGGGCCATCCCTGCGCCTGCCCAAAGAAACTGAGCGACATGACCAGCCCAAACAGAAGCGATGAGGCCGCTGCAAAGACAGGCCGATAGCCGCAGAAGATGACAAGCGCGACCGCGATCCAGCCCCGCCCGGCGATCATCCCCTCGGACCATACCGGCATGACTGAAAGCGTCATGTCTGCACCAGCAAGACCGGCAAGCGCGCCACCGATCACCACCGCCCAGAGGCGAAAACGCCTGACAGGAATACCCACAGCATCGGCTGCACCGGGATTTTCGCCCACCGCTCTCAGGCTGAGACCCAGTCGGGTGCGAAACAACCCCACATGGCAAAGAAGCGGCAGAAGCCCAAAAGCGAGATAGACAAACGGGCTTTGATCGAAAAACTTTCCGATGAGCGGCAGATGCGACAGGATGGGAATTGGCCATGAGCCGAAACTCGCCGCGACAGGCAATCCGGCGACGTTGTGTCCGATCACCGCACTCAACCCGAGACCCAGAAAAGTCAGGGCCACGCCGCACAGCGTCTGATTGGCCGATCCATTGACCGTAGCAAGTCCCAGCACGAGTGCCCCACCGGCTCCGACAGCGAGGGCTGCTAGGCATCCAAGCCAGGGCGACAGCGTCGCATCGGCAGCCAGAACTGCCGTGACGGCCCCAAGAGCCATCAACCCCTCTACGCCGAGATTGATGACTCCAGCCCGCTCGGCCAGAACTTCACCCTGTGCGGCCAGGGCGAGGATGCTTCCATAGGCCAAGGCATGAAGGACGAGAGAAATCCAGAGGGTCATTTCTGCGTCTCCAGCCGCACATAGGCTACAAGCTCGTCGCTGACGGCAATCGCGAAGACCAGCAGCCCGGTAATCGCCAGAACAGACGACGCACTGACCTGAAGCGTCTGAAGCACGATGCCGGTATTGAGAATGACGGCCATGAGAAACGCCGCCGGGATCAGCGCCAGTGCCGATTGCCGTGCCAGCAGCGCCACGACGATACCCAGATAGCCATAGCCATGGGCCAGCCCGCCCTGAAGGCGATGCACCGTACCAAGCGCCTCCATCATGCCGCCGAGACCGGCGAGCGCACCCGAGAAAACAAGCGCCAGGAAGAGGCGTGGCGCCACCGATACCCCGGCGTAATGCGCGGCCTCGGGGTTGGACCCGCTCAGTGTCAGCTCGTAACCGAAGCGGCTGCGACCGAGCAGGAGACCGAGTGCCGTAACCAAAGCCAGGGCCAGAGGGCCGCCCCAGTGAACGACGCCGTAAAGGGCAGGCATCGCAGCGTGAATGCGCTCGCTCGAAACCTGCGCGCCCGTCACACGATCGGCCCAGGGGCCTGTCACGAGATAATAGACCAGATAAGACGCAATGAAATTCAGAAGCAGCGTCGTGATGATCTCGCTCACACCGAGCCAGGCCCGCCCGGCAGCCGGAACGGCGCTCCAGCAAGCTCCGGCCAGTATGCTCGCGACAGCGGCAAGCGGCAGAGTGACCAAGACCGGAAGCGGGAGAAAAAGCCCGACTGCCGTCGCCGCCGTCGCTCCGGCGAGAAACTGCCCTTCAGCGCCGATATTCCAGAGCCCGGCACGCAAGGCCAGCCATACAGCGGCCCCCGTCATGAGCAGAGGCGTCATGTAGAGAGCGAGGTTTTCAAGCCCGAATTCGGTGCCGAACGTGGATGTCACGACAAGCCTCGCAACCATGCCGAGTTGCAGACCAAGCAGCATCAGCACGAAGGCCAGCACCAGAAACACAAAGCAAAGGGCCAGAGCCCGACCGACGAAAATCCGTCGGGGCGGCACGACCGAAAGGCGGATACGACGGCTCATGACAGCGCCTCCCCGTTCCGACCGCTCATCAACGCGCCGATACGACCGCGATCATATGAGCCTCTGGGGACGACAGTCATCAATTTGCCACCGCACAACACGGCAATACGATCGCACAGCGCCATCAGCTCATCGAGATCTTCCGACACCAGCACCACCGCCCTGCCCTCGTCTCGGATATCGGCCAGGGTTTCGCGCATCAGGGCGATAGCCCCGATATCGAGACCCCGGCTCGGATAGGAAGCCACAAGCGCCCGGTGACTGATCATACGTTCTCTCGCCAGAACAAGACGCTGCTGATTACCGCCGGACAAGGCGCGAATAGGCGTCGACGGATCGGCGAGACTGACCTGCGCCCGCTCGAGCAACGAGCGGGTAAAGCGTAGCGCCTCGTTAGCGTGATAGGCCAGCCGCCCACCGATCGGACTGGCACGAAACAGACGCATGACGGCGTTTTCGGTCACACCGAGCGCAGGTGCCAGTGCCTTGTGCAGGCGGTCTTCGGGGACATAGCCGATCCCTGCCTCGCGAAAGGCATTCGGGCCGCGCCCACGCATGTCCCTGCCATCCACGCGAACATGACCGGTCTCGGAGGAACGTAACCCCGTCAGAAGATCGGACAGCTCCGACTGACCATTGCCCGTAACCCCGGCAATGCCGAGAATTTCGCCTGATCGGATCTCGAGCGACAACGGATGCAGACGAACCTGCCCGGCCCTGTCACGACAGGACACGTTATCGAGCACGATCACCGTCTCGTCGTCAGTTCGCTCCGTCTTGCGCGGATAGTCGCTTTTCTGCTCGACGGGACGCCCGATCATTTCTGTCACGAGCGTTGCGGGATCAGTCTGTGCAACGAGATGCGTGCCACAGACACGCCCATGACGAAGCACGGTGACACGATCGGCTAACGCCATGATCTCGTCGAGTTTGTGACTGATCAGAATGACCGCGCCACCTTCATCGCGAAAGCGACGCAGCGCGGCGTAAAGCTCACCGACCTCTAGCGGGCTCAACACGGCTGTCGGCTCATCGAGAATCAGCAGCCTTGCACCACGCGACAGAACACGTAGGATTTCCACACGCTGCTGCTCGCCCGACGTCAGGCTGTCGATACTCGCACCCGGTCTGATATCGAGACCGAAGCGCGTGGCTTCAGCCTCTGCGCGACGCGTCATGGCCGAAGCCGAGAACCGAAAACCCGTCTCGCGCCAGCCAAGCGCCAGATTCTCCGCAACCGTAAAGCGCGAAACCAGCTTGAAATGCTGATGCACCATGCCGATCCCGGCGACAATCGCCGCCTCGGGACTTTCGAAACGAACGCCATACCCGTCGAGAATCAACTCACCCTCATCGGGCTGGTAAAGACCCGTCACGATATTCATCAGGGTCGATTTTCCGGCCCCGTTCTCGCCAAGCAGAGCGTGAATTTCGCCAGGGTAGAAATCGATCGAGACATCCTTGTTGGCGACGACGCCGGGGAAATATTTTGCGATACCCGAGAGCGTCAGAAGCGGCGGCGCCCCTGCGGGCAGATCTGCAGGACGGGTCTCGGGATGATGAAGGAAGTCAGACAAGCCCCGACACTCCCTCGACCTGCCAATTCCAGTGAAAGATTTCCATATCGGTCATGGTCTGGCCTGCCGGGACGCGTATCTGTCCGTTCGAATCCTTGATCGGTCCAACGAAAGGCGACCAGCCTGCCAGCATCCGATCACGCGCGGCATCGGCCTCTCGCTGTACCGCAAGCGGCACACGGGCGCCCCAGGCGTCACGATCCACCCCGTGGCCAAGGGTCAGGAACGTGCCCCTAGGGCGCCATGTCCCTGCAATACGGGCAGCGATGGTCTCGCGATAATAAGATTCGAAATCGAGCACGACCGAGCTGACATAGGCTTTTGGCCCGAATTGCCGCATGTCGGTGTTCCACATGGCCGCCCAGACATTGCGCTCTTCGGCGACACGCAGATAGCCGGGATCATCCATGATGCCGCACAGGAAATCGCAGCCACTATCGATCAGCGCGGCCCCTGCCGACGCCGCTGCCTGCGGGTCGAACCAGGAATTGATCGAGATGACGCGCATGGTCGCTTCGGGGTTGACCGAGCGCGCGCCCAGCAGCGTGGCATTGGCACTGGCGATGACCGAGGAAGTAGGGAAAGACGCCACATAACCGAGGCGCCCGTTGCGGCTCAGACGCGCTGCGGCGATGCCGATCACGTAGCTGGCATACCAATGAGTGATGTAATACCACGCCAGATTGCCTGTAACCGCATTGCCGTCACATTCCAGAAACCCGACATCGGGCGCCTGATCGGCAACGTCCTTGATGAAGTCTCCATAATTCGAGGTCGAAATGACCATCTGTGCGCCTTCGGCAACGAATTGCCGAAACAGGCGCGTGGCATCGGCCGAATAGGGTACGCTTTCGACATAGAGCGAGCGCATTTTAGGAAAATGCACCTTGAGCGCCCGTATGGCCTTGTCGTGCATCTGCGACCAGCCGCCATCGTTGACGGGGCTGGTATGACCGAAAGCCACGAGAAGATCTGCTTCGGCAATAGGCGCAAAGCGCGGCTTGGCCGCTGCTGCGAGAGGCAAGGCCGCGAGCGGGGCTGTCGCAAGTAGGGAGCGGCGGGTCAGGAGCGACCGGGGCTTCAATGACACGCGGCGATCCCGGGCATGGTAACGAAACCGGGCAATTGTCTCACCTTTCTGACGAAGCGCCTGATGGCGGGATACAGATCCATGCTGATACCGAGATCGCGCGCCAAACCGGCAACCGGGAAGACGGTAATATCGATGAAGCCGATAGACGCCCCGGAGAGCCATTCCTGCCCTGCGAGGTACGCCGCGCTCAAACGATCTTCGAGCGCACGAAAAATCAACGTCACCGCATCCGTTTCCGCCTCTTCGGGCATTGTCGCACCAAGGGCCTGACGCCGCGCCTGCGAGAAGCTCTCAAGAGCCTCAAGAGCCCATTCGAGCGCCTGCCGTGAATCGGCCTCCGGCCACAGGCTCTCGACAGTGGGCAGACGGGAAAAATGATGCAATATCTCATAGAGCCCGACGCAATAGAGGCCCTCTCCATCGCCTAGCGTTGGACCGAAGATTTCGGCGCGACGATCGGTCTGGATCGTGAGCGGAATAGCAAGCAGAGATGCGGCAAGACGCGCCGCATAGCTGCGCTCATCCATCACCCAGCCATTAAGACTCAGCATCGTATTTCTTCCAGGGAATCACGCAGATCGAGCAGCCACGCCGCCGCTTTGGCACGCGCGGACACATCATTCACAGCCAGATGCACCATAGTGACACCCTCCTCGGGGCTGTGTAACGCCAGAAGCCGATCGGAAGACTGGCGCCACTGCCCCGTATTCAGAACGAGCGCCTCACGCAACGCCGCCAGCTTCGCGCGTATGGCAAGGCTGCGCACCCCGTGCCAGGTACCTTCCGCTGCGGGTACGAGCGGTCGGTCCACTTCATTTTCCATCGCGATCCAGATCAGTCCGGCCTTCTCCTCGACATGGAAATTGCGGGTGCGGATGGTCGAGGGCGGGTTGAGTGAGGGATGAGCCGGGATGGCCCTGCAACGCCCTTCCCGATCGTACTGCCAGCCGTGATAAAGGCAGGCGAGCCGGTTATTGCGTATGAAACCGAGGCTCAGCCGAACGCCGCGATGCGGACAGCGATCCTCCCAGCCATGAACCATGCCCTCTTCGTCACGCCAGAGCACAAGTTCCTGCCCTTCATGACGCACGGGCACGATATCGCCGAAAACGACATCCATCGACAGCGCGACCGGGATCATGCCTCCGCCTCTCGCCAGCGCGAGACAACGCAACTGGCAGGACCGATCACGCAGGCCATCACGAACATGCCGACAAGCGCATGAGCCCCGCGCAGCAGGAAAACGATCTCATGACCTTCCATCCGTTCCGGAGTCATGTCGATACACAGAAGACGCGCCCGGCTTTCGGCGAACTCCCGAAACGCCGCGACATCGAAACGACCGAAAAGATGCAACGTGATCGAACTGGTCATTCCTTCTCCGGGTCGGATGCTGGCATTGGCCACGATCCTGCCAGTAATAATTTTTTTGACAAGGGAAATACCGCTACTAATGTAACCGGGCACGCAACGAATGAGAGGATCGGCAGGATGCAGGGTTCACAAAGCGCCGATCCGGTCTCCACGCGGCAATGGTATCCTCTTGGGATGGTCGAAACTTTGACGAACACCGCCGTCGAGACCTGCCTTCTCGGCGAGACCGTGCGCTATCGCCTCGACGAATGCGGACAGACCGAAGCCCGTTGCGGCGATCATCTGCTGCCGAGCCGCGCCCGCTACGGGCTTCTCTGGACCACGCTCGACGCGGATCCCGGTTCCGACGACCTGATACCCCGCATTCCTGAGGCGGATGAACCTGACAGAAATCTGGTCTGCTGCGGCTCTATCGCAGTCAAGGCGTCGGGCCTGCGTGTGGTCGAGAATTTTCTGGACATGGCGCATTTCCCCTTCGTTCACACCGATATTCTGGGGGCAGAGCCCCATACGGAAGTCGAACGCTATGCCGTCGAGACACGCGAGGAAGGCCGTGAAATCTGGGCCACGGAATGCCGCTTCTTTCAGCCTCAGGCCGCTCTCTCGGCCGAAGGCGGGCTGATGACGGATTACATATATCGTATCGCCGCCCCGTTTTCGACACTGCTTTACAAAACCAGCCCCGACGACCCGGAACGCAAGGATGTCATTGCGCTGTTCGTTCAGCCCATGACACCCGGCACCTGCCGCGCGCATCCCGTCATGTTTCTGCTCGATAACGAGTCCAGCCACGATGCTCTGGTAGAGTTTCAACAAATGATCTTTCTTCAGGACCGGGTCATTCTCGAAAACCAGCGTCCCGTGGCCATGCCGCTCGATGCGGCAAGCGAGATACCGACTTTGGCCGACCGCTCTTCAGTGGCGTATCGTCGCTGGCTCAAGGCGCAAGGCGTCACTTTTGGCGCCGCACCAAGCGGCAATGCGACGCAAAGCCACACATCTTTCTCATGATTGAAGGCAACATCATGACCGGAACAGTGAAGGAAGCCGATCTGGCATTCCTGCGTAAGTCCTTTGAAGTCGCCAACCAGTCTCGGCTTGCGGGCGATCACCCCTTCGGTGCGGTTCTGGTCGATGATCGGGGCGAACTCGTCATGAGCCAGGGCAATGGCTACAGCGCCGAGGGCCATGACATGACAGCCCATGCAGAACGTCTTCTGGCTAGCCGCGCCAGCAAATCCTTCGCACCCGAACGCCTTCGTGGCTTCACGCTCTACAGCTCCGCCGAGCCTTGTGCCATGTGCGCAGGCGCCATCTACTGGGCGGGGATAGGGCGCGTGGTTTACGGTCAGTCCGAAGCGCATCTGAAAGCCATGACCGGCGCGCATCCAGAAAACCCGACGCTCGATCTCCCCTGTCGCAGCGTCTTTGCCGCAGGCCAGACCGCCACCGAAGTGATCGGCCCTCTCCTGGAGGAGGAAGCCGCAGCCCTTCAGCGCAGCTTCTGGCAAGAGCAGCCCTAGGCTTTTTTCAGCCCGCTCTTTTTATGAGATGACGATCCGGGTGGCCGCAGGCCCGGGACAGGGTCAGCGCGGATAACTCTCTCTTTCTTCCGAAAGGTGTTTTCCATGTCCCCCTCTCTGCTTGTCACCGATGCCTGTCTCTATCTCGATCGCGGCCTCGAAATTCCACACGGCTGGATCCATCTCGAAAATGGACGTGTCGCCGCCTATGGCGCCATGACAGCCCCCATGCCACACGCAGCCCGCGTTCTTTCCGCCGGAGGGAGACTGGTGACACCGGGCATGGTGAATGCCCATCACCACATGTATCAGAACCTGACCCGCGCCTATGCGCCTGTCGTCAACGGCACGCTTTTCGAATGGCTTCAGGGACTTTACCCGCTCTGGGCGACGCTGGACGAAGAGAGTGTTTATCTCTCATCCTATGTCGCCATGACCGAATTGCTGCTCGGTGGCTGCACGACGTCGATGGATCATCACTATGTCCATCCCCGCCGCAGACTGATCGACGCGCAAATTCGGGCGGCAAAGGATATCGGGTTTCGCTTTCACGCCACGCGCGGCTCCATGACGCGCTCGGTGAAGGATGGCGGGCTGCCCCCTGACAGCGTGGTTCAGAGCGAAGACGTCATTCTTGAAGACAGCGAACGCCTGATCGGCCTCTATCACGACCCCAATCCAAGCGCGATGACGCGCGTCGCCCTTGCTCCGTGTTCGCTTTTCAGCGTGTCCGAGACGATCATGAAAGAGAGCGCGCTCATGGCCGAACGCCATGACGTGCGGCTTCATACCCATCTAGCCGAGGATCATGACGAAGACGTTTATTGCAAGGAGGTCTATGGCTGCACCCCCACAGAGTATTTCGAGCGATCCGGCTGGGCCAGCCATCGCTCCTGGGTGGCGCATTACATCTATCCGACTGGCGATGAGATCGATCGCCTCGCCCATAAGGGCGTCTGCGCCGCGCAATGCCCATGCTCGAACATGATGATTGGCGGTGGCTCGGCCGACGCGATGGATCTGCGCCGGCGCGGAATGAAAGTCGGTCTGGGCTGCGACGGCTCGGCCTCGACCGATCACGCGTCTCTCTGGCTTGAGGCCCGCATGGCGCTTCTCCTGGGGCGTTATCGCAACGGCCCGCATTCCATGACGGCAAGAGACGCGCTCGATATGGCGACCAGAGGCGGAGCGGCCTGTCTGGGCTGGGAGAACGAAATCGGTCACCTGCGTCAGGGAGCCTGTGCGGATCTGGTGATCTGGCAACTCCCCGCCGTATCGCGCGCCGGTGCGCTGAGCGATCCGGTCGAAGCCCTGCTGCGCTGTGCCCCTGCGACAGCCTGGTACACCATCGTCAATGGCCGCATTCTGGTTTCGGATGGTCAACCCTGCCAGAGCGGGCTGGAAACAGTACTTCGCGATCACGAGCGGGCAGCGAGGCGCATGCAGAAACTCGACTGATACGGGGCGTTATCGCGAGGGCGCAAACCACACAGAGGGTTAAACCTTGCGTGATCGACGTCTTTACGGGAAACCGCGCCTCGTCATGCGTCGTTTGCGAGGCATAAGAGAAAAAACCGTACTGCCCCGTAGCGCCGGGCAATTTCGAGGCAAATCACGGGGTCAAGCGGCAATAGTTTGTCGCTTGATACAGTATTTCGGACGGCTCCAATCCTGTCGGCACGAGCAGGTTCTTTGATCGGGCCGATTGCTAAACCGGCTTCAATCGTTGATGTTCATGGAATAGTCCATTTTTTCGAAATTTCGGGATCCGAGCCTCCTATGAGCCATGATACGCCCCTGATCGGCATACTCGTTATTGGTCTGGGGCTCGCCTTTATCCTTGGCACTATCGCCCAACGGATACAAATTTCCCCTTTGGTAGGATACCTGCTTGCCGGAATTGCGGTCGGCCCCTTCACACCGGGCTATGTGGCCGACCAACCCCTCGCCTCCGAGCTTTCGGAAATAGGCATTATCCTGCTGATGTTCGGCGTGGGGCTGCATTTCTCGCTCAAGGACCTAATCTCGGTCAGAGCCATTGCAGTGCCGGGCGCTCTACTTCAGGTAGTGGCGTCAGTCTCCATCGGCGCAGGTTCTGCTTGGCTTCTTGGAATGTCTATTGGCGCCAGCATCATCTTCGGCATCGCATTGAGCGTCGCAAGTACCGTCGTGCTTTTGCGTACGTTGCAGGAGCAGCGGCTGATCGAGACGGAGAGAGGCAGGCTCTCGGTCGGATGGCTGGTCATTCAGGATCTGGTGACAGTTCTGGCACTGGTTCTGCTGCCGCTATTCGCCCCCATCATGAAAAGCGGGGCGCATGAGGCAATCAATATCCCAAGTCTCGCGCTCACCATTGTCCTGACTCTGGGCAAGGTCGCGGCCTTCATGGCGCTGATGCTGGTGATCGGGCGCCGCGTGATACCGGCCATTCTGCACTACGTCGCCCATACCGGCTCGCGTGAGCTTTTTCGTCTTGCCCTGCTGGCGCTGGCGCTGGGCGTCGCCTTTATCGCCACTGAGTGGTTCGATGTCAGCTTCGCGCTTGGTGCTTTCGTCGCAGGCATGGTGTTGAGCGAGTCCGAACTTTCTCATCGAGCTGCCGCCGAGACCCTCCCCTTGCGCGACGCATTTGCCGTGCTGTTCTTCATTTCGGTCGGCATGTTGTTCAACCCGCTTGTCCTGATCAGGCAGCCGTTACCGCTGCTCCTGACCTTTCTGGTGATCCTGGTCGGTACGCCTCTTGCCGTCATCGTCATTTTGCGTCTGCTGCGCCAGCCTTGGAACACGACGCTCTTCATCGCCAGCGGGCTCGCCCAAATCGGTGAATTTTCATTCATTCTTGCAGCGCTCGGCATGAAAATGGGGGTGCTCGACGCCCGTGCGCAGGATCTGATTCTCGGTGCGTCGATTCTGTCCATTTTGATCAATCCGTTTATCCTCATGGCGACACAGCGCATCGAAGCCTGGATCACCCGACATAGTGTGACGCCCGTCGTGCCCTCGCAGGATGAGGCCGGCATTCTGCTGCCGCCGCCTACTCCCACTCATCTCGAGAACCACGCGGTGGTGGTGGGCTGCGGTCGGGTGGGACGGCTCGTGGTCGAGGGCCTGATCCAGGCAGGCTGGCCCGTGCTGGTGGTGGAAACGGGCAAGCTGGCGGACAACTTTGCCGCCAGCGAGACGATCGAACTCCTGGTGGGCAATGCCGCTGAAGCTCGGACTCTGAAAGCCATGGCGCTGGACAAGGCGGGCCTTCTGATGGTCGCTATTCCCGAGCCTTTCGAGGCCGGTCAAATCATCGCTCAGGCGAAAGCAATCAATCCCGATCTCACGGTCATCGCCCGTGCCCATTTTGATAGTGCCGTAGAGCATCTCAAGGAGCTTGGCGCCGATCACGTCATCATGGGTGAACGCGAAATGGCTCTCGCCATGCTTGCCATGACAGCGGGCGATCTTCCCTTCGATTCACGCCCCCCGCTGAGCGACCCGTCAGCTGATTAGGCGGTCGAGCCGGTCTCGTCCTGAGAAGAGACACAAGGCGCCTGCGCAACCCGGAAAGGGTTCTCCGGAGTAGATTCTTTCGGTGGGCTATGTGACGAAATATGTCAATTGTGGCTTTTCTGACATAGTCGTCAGGATCGAAATGAGGCACGCCGGGTTTTCACATTGCTGTCATATCTTAAGCCGTAAACAGTGCTCAACAGTGACAAATGTCACGGTTCCGCACTGACCTGATCGAGGCCTCAACCCTCCTTTCTGATCCTGAACGCGCGGAACTGTAACCGAACGTTGCTGAATTCTGATTCTGGGTTTGGAAGATCGACACAATGTTCTCACGCATGGCGCTTCTCTGTGGCACCACAGCTCTGATGGCTTCGTTGCTGCCCGACGCGCGGGCTCAGGAGCCCGCACACGCTTCTACGGCCGCAAAACCCCGTCATACCGAGCAGAGCGGCACCCCACGCCACGCGGAGGCAACATCGACGGCGCCGTCGATGCTGGGTGCTACGGCACCGACCGATGAGCGCATCGAAGTGACCGGACATAATTACGGCGATGGCGTCACCAGACGCGCGTTCGGTGGCGGCCTGATGACACCGTCAGACAGTCCCAAATCCGTCTCTGCAATCACGCGTGACTTCATTGCCAAGCAGAATCCAGCACTCAACCCGATGCAGCTCATCGCCCTTCTTCCCGGCGCCAATGTCTCGGACACAGACCCGCTTGGCATGACGGGTGGCAATCTATCGGTACGCGGTCTTACCGAATCACAGATGGGGTTCACGCTCGAAGGTTTCCCGATCAACGATATTGGCAATTTCGCGGTTTATCCGCAGGAAATTGTCGACGCCGAAAACCTCAAGACTGTGCGTCTGGCGCAGGGATCGGCCGATCTCGACAGCCCCCATATCAGCTCATCGGGTGGTGTAGTCGACATGTACATGATCGACCCCAAGAACAAGATGGGTGGTATGGTCGACATTACCTACGGGTCGTTCAATGCGACACGCGGCTTTCTACGCTTCGATACCGGCCGCATAGGCGACACCAATCTACGCGCCTATTTCTCCTATTCGCAGGGACGTCAGGACCATTGGCGTGGCCCCGGCTGGGATAACAAGAAGCATGGCGAAATGAAGATCGTGAATGACTGGGGCGATGGCAATCGCGTCTCCCTGGCCGTGGTCGGCAATAATATCCAGAACAACGCCTACCCAAATGTGACCAAGGCGAGCTGGAATAAATGGGGCACCGGCATGACCAATCCGGTCGGCTCGAGCGGCCTGTCGCCTACTGACCCGCCGAATACGGTCTATGAATCAAATTACTACGTCCCTGCGAAAGCCGGATCGGTCAATTACTACAAGACGCGCCCCAACCCCTTTACCAATATCTATGCGTCCATGCCCTCGACGTTCAAACTGAACGATCATCTCGTGCTCACCGAGACCCCGTATTTCTGGTACGGCTACGGCAATGGCGGCGGCGCGCAATATACCGACATGTCCAAGTTCGTTTACGGCAAGCAGACCCTCGCCGGAACGATCAATGGCGCCGGAAAGGGCATGCAGGTGCTCTATAATCCATCGTTGACCGAAACCTATCGCCCTGGTGCCACGACCAAGCTGACCCTTACAACAGGCGTTAACCGCCTGATGGTTGGCTACTGGTTCGAATACGCCAAGCAGCGTCAGACTGCGCCTTACAGCTTTGTCGGCGCCGACGGCACACCTCTGAGCCAATGGGGCGACGAAAACAACGTAGTGCTGAGCAACGGCGCAAAGGCCCAGTATCGAAACACCCTGACCCAGACTCAGGTGCATACGCCCTTTATCGGTGACAGCCTCACATTGCTGCATGGCAAGCTCACCATAGATGCCGGGCTGAAATATTCGATCGTCAAACGCTCCGGCACAAATTATCTGCCCGATGTGCGCAGCAAATACGTCACCACCGATTACAATCAGGCACTGCCTACCGCTGCGATACGCTACAAGATCGACCAGCATAATCAGGTCTTCGTCTCTGTCTCGACGAACTTCCGCATGCCGCAGAATTACGCGCTCTACGATTCAGGCAGCTTCAACCAGAAGACCGGTTTGTATTCGACCCTCGCAAACCCCGACCAGAAAGCCGAGATTTCGATTTCAGAGGAGGCAGGCTGGCGCTATCAGGACGACCTGATTTCAACAGCCCTCACCTATTTCCACTACAATTTCACCAACCGTCTCTACACACAGTCCATTCAGGACCCAGCCTCGGGTGCATTCTACACCACCAACATCAATGCTGGCGGCATGCATTCCGACGGCTTCGACGCGGAATTCGGCACGAGGCCTTTTCATAATATCCGGCCCTATGTTTCGGTCGAATATCTCCATGCTGTGACCGACAGCAATATTCCTGCCGGTTCCGGCTCGGGTGCCGATTATGTGCGCAGTGCTGGCAAGAAGGCGCCACAGGCCCCCGATTGGCAGGTCGGTTTCGGCCTCGACTATGACGACGGTAAGCGCTTTGCTAATTTCAACCTGAAATATGTTGCTCGCCAATATGCGACATTCATGAACGACCAGAGCATTCCCGGCTATGTGCGTATGAATATCGGGCTCGGCTACCGCTTTCCGAAAGTCAGCATCTTCAAAAGCCCCGTGCTGCGTCTGAACCTGCAGAATATCAGCGATAATCGCTACCTGAACTGGGTCCAGTCGCCACAGGCCAACGCCAACGCGACCACGGGCGTCTTTGGCAAGACCATTGCGGGATCCGCCCCCAGCTACAAGATCGCTTCGCCTTTTGCCGCGCTGGCGACGTTGAGCAGCGAGTTCTGATAGGGGTCTGACGGGTTCCGACGCTGGATAGCGACTCCCAATCACTCAGCGCTCCGATATCTTCTTCTGATCCACCGAGCCTGCCCCGAGATTGACGCTCCGGGCAGGACCGATGGATGCAGGCGGTTGTCGACAACAAGTCTATATAGCCCAATCGCTGTTCTATCACTGTCTCCGATAAGGCCGCCGAGCGGGCCGTCTGATCGAGGTTACAGACAGTCCTTTCCCCAGGTGGCTAGATGACACACCATGATGAGCGAAACGGAACGCCGAACCAAAGTATAAAGATGGCGGATTTAAATGACGGATAAGCCGTAGTCTCGCCTCGAAGCGAATCTAAAGAGCTTCATCGTCCTGCCGATTGCACGGTAAAAGTGCCGTGTTTTTGAACAGAAGGTCTCTATGGCCAAGATACGCAGAGGCGTTTTCCGGACATGCCCGGTAGACAAGTTTGTGATGTCAGTTCACGCTGCCGCCTTCTTCCAACGTTATCCACCTGCGCTGACAACTACGTGAGAAATCGCTTTTAGAAACGCTCGTGGACAAATCGCTGTGTTACGCACGGATATACAATCAAAGGGTATCACCATGCGCCATGATAACGATGAGAGCGGAATAAATGTCGAAATTCGTGAGCTGATGGGAGAACTGAGCGATGACGTAGAGCGCCTTAATATCGCAGCAGATCAGTCTTCCACCCCTGACGAGATCAGGCACATGATCGCTGCTCTTGCAGACAAGATCAGCGGTATTGCCTCTCTCATGCGTTGACGGAGGGTTCCACCCTCAAAACTTCGGGTTCGATATGGCATATGGCAGTTCGTGCGCCTGCCCCGGGGTCAGGGTAGGTGACAGGGCTTTCTAGCGTCCGTCGGTCACTACGCCGATCTTGCTGCTAAAGCCTCCGCGCGAAAGGCCAAGTGCCTGACAATGGCTCCGGTTTTTTCCGAATTCCTCCTTTTTACGGCCCCTGCCGTCTTGTGATGCGCCCTGATGTTCGTGCCGTCGAAAAAGACCATACCCAAGGCTGGATCCAGGTCTTTCACCTGTTCGAAGAGTGCCTCCCACACACCAAGCTTCGCCCAGCGAATGAAAAGTTGAACTGCGGTCCGCCACGGGCCGAACTCCAAAGGAAAAGATCGCCATTTTGCGCCGTTCTGGTGACGCCATAAGATCGCCGATATCGTCAAGCGCAGGTTGCGTAGCGGTTTTTTGCCTTTGGGTCACACCGCCTCAATCGTGTACAGCGTCGTAGGTCCTGTCGGAGAAATACCGAACCTTATTCCGGTGATCGAGGGCGCGGTCGCCGCGACCAAATTAGGCGGTACTCCAATGATCGAGCAGATCGCTGCTGCGCTAAAGCAGACTAAGGCTGTCGATGCCGCCATTCTGGGTTCTTGAGCCCGTCGGCGAACCAGCCGCTGGAAACATCAACTGTCAGTCAGACTGACGTTACATGCATACTTGTTTACTCAAAGATAAAAGTGATACGTTCCGTTACCGCAATAAAGCGGTAGGAGTCTTAGTCATGCAGAAACTGTTGACCGCCGCTCTCGCTATCAGCACCATGATGGCTGCACCTCACGCTTACTCGAACGCTCTGACCTCAAGGGCTTCGACATCATTCGCAAACACGCATACATCAACGACCCAAGGGACGCAGGATTGGTGTCGCGGAGTTGACCCGACCAATCCGGGAAAATGGGTTTGGGTCAACGGCCACTGCCTCTGAACTTAGATGCGAAGGCGTTGATGCGGAGCTGATTTCTCTGGCGTCGTCCAAGCTATTGAGTAATCCGGAGCCTTGTTTAGGGTCAGAGCCGGTCGTCTAAGCAGCCACGTTTTCGATCATCGTTGACGGGCGGCAACCCTCTTGGCTGCTCATCTTGGCGTTCAGCCGCCGATGCCTGCCGCGGTCATCTAGCTTGAGCGCCATGAGGATCACGAAATGCACGTCTTCTTCGGTGGCTCGGGTCAGGTCTGTCATAGGTGAGAACAAAGAAAGAACATGCGTGGGGAATCAACCAAAGTTAGCGGATCAACGCGGATTTGGTTAACATCTCACTCTCTCCCACCCAACGGCTGAACGAACGGCTCACCCGTAGCTATTTTCTGCGATTGATTTTATCTATCATAAAAATACAATAATACTTCGAGTAATAAACGCATATCCACAATAAGCCCACGATCATGATCGGCATCAAGACCACGATCATGAACAAGACAAATTTGATATCTTGCGCGTGCGTTCTATGTTTGTACATAAATTCGAAATGTACGAAGTGATATAGAACCCAAAATGTAAGCAATGATATCGTAACTACAGATATGATCGATAATATAATCTTGAGAGGCATACTCACTTTGCTCAATATGAGCTCTGAAAACTCTCTCTCCTGGATATAATATTCCAACGAGCCTTTGGTCGGGGGCGTCTTGGGGGTCAAATCTCTTCTCACAGAGTAAATACTTTTTTGCATTAGCACACCACCAATCTTGATAATCAAGTGGAAGCAGATGCTTGGGAACACACTCGTTCGTGGTAATATCGAACGCCCGCACTATAAGACCGCGTGGTCCAGGTGTAACTCTTTTAAGACGAGCTTTGTCTGGAAATATGGCCTCGCGTCTTGGCAGGACTGGATTGGCGTCGCTGGCCTTTCGCCTGAGAACGAATACGCAGATACGCTCATCGACCAGATGCGAGGCGTGCGATCTTCGTGGTTGCCACCAATATCCGCGGCTACACAGTCGTCAATCACCATTGACGACAACAGCCCACAAGCGAAGGGCGGCCGGAAAGCCGCCCCTATCTATCAACACCACGATGAGAAAATGGGCGTTTCGCCCGCTGGATACTCTGGGAAGCGTCCAGTTACTGAGCCGGTTTTACCCTCCCAGCGCGAGGGGGCAGAATCGCACGTTCTGGCGGGGCAGTACAAGGGAAAGCGACTCCCGAAAAGTGGCACGGATCTGGCACAGCTTGACACGATATGACTCGGCTCGAAGCATACCGGAATAGACCGAAACGGACTGGTGCCTATCAAGGCTAAGTCTCAAAAAACGGCTGATTTCTGCGGGTGAGGATGGTGGGTGCGACAGGGATTGAACCTGTGACCCCTGCCGTGTGAAGGCAGTGCTCTACCGCTGAGCTACGCACCCATCCTGCGGTGACGCGTCTCTAGCAAAGGGCGAGAGACGCGACAAGATGCAAAACGAAAAAACCTGATCAGAAGCCGAACATATGATCTAGCGAAAAACCACCCGCGCCGTTTCTTTGGCCGTGATAACCGAACAGGCGGCACGACATGTCACGGATCAGCACGTAACCACCGATCCCTGCTTCGGCGAGTTTATCAACGCCGAAAATCTCATGCGGCCAGACCATGAACGACCCTGACGGGTTGATACTGATCTTGCGGCGCTCCAGTTCTACACCGGCATTCGAGTAAAGATGAAGGAGGGTTTCGGACGGGTCAGTGCCTTCCACCGACGCCGGATGGATGAGGCAGGAGAAGCTCTCATGCTCTTCCTGACCCAGCTTCAGAAACAGACGCGTCGTCAGACCAGGCGGCGGCCCGGAATAGGATTGCGGCTCGGAACGCCAAGTCATAAGCGTATTGAAGATATGACCGCCGAAACTTGTCTCGGCTGAGTGGCCATTTTCGCGGTTCTCATAACGCATGAGGGCGTGCAGCCAGCCGTCACCTTCGCCACCATCACGAAAATCGTAAACGAGATCGGCATGACCGGCACGATCGGTCAGTTCGTGCAAGGCGATAGCGGTCTCATGATTGCGCGGCAGATTGCCGAGAAATTTCTGCCCGAGCAGCGCGCCCGATTCATCGAAAATATCGAGCCGCAGCGGCAGGCTGGTAATTTTCTCAGACATCGGGTTCGGCTGCACGACGCTCGTGAACTGCGTCGGGTCGAGAATGGGGAAAGGCAGCACGAAGCCCCGGCCCATCGATTTTGGCAGCTTGCGCAACGAGGGCTCGGGCGACAGATCGCGGCGCTCCACGTTGAGATGCGCAATACGTGTCAGGGCGCCCTGCGTAATCTCGTAGCGTGGTCTGACGAGATGGTTTCCCGAGCGCAGTTCGAGCTGCGCAGGCCAGGAAATGCCCGTGACGAGCGCTCCCACATCAAGCGCGTAGGTCGAAAACGGACCGATTTCGACAGGCACGGCAAAATGCTCTTCCTCGCCCATCTGGTTGATGGTGATCGCCCCAGCCGGAATCGGCGTTGCGTGGCTGTTCTGAATCCAGAGCACCAGCTTTTCAGCCTCGCGCGGGGCGGGGAGCGTCGCAAAACGCGGTGACGGCCAGGCATTCGCATCATGGGTAACAGAAAGGCTTGGCTCGCCGTTCTTGCCAAAGGTGTCGAGCGCATATTTGACGACATCGTGCCCGCGCGCGCCCAGAACATGGATAAAAAGCTGTCCGCAGAACGCGGGCAGATTGAAACGCTCACGTATGACGGCGCTATCGACCACAATACCGGCAGGCGCATCGGGCACTTCTTCTTGCCATTCGGCAAGAATGACGCCCTTGTCGTCATAAAGACGCATCCAGTAGCGCACATCGACCGCGTCGTAATTGCACCAGTAATTAGCCGTCACGAGACGCGTGCTGAAGCGTGAATCGTCGCGGAAAAAGGCGAAATTCGTCGCGAAATTGAGTTTGTCGAGATAGTTTCGCGGGTTGCTCAGCATCCAGTCCGGTAGCTTGGCGGGCTCGAGCGAAAGCACCTGCTGGTTGGCGTGCGTCACACGGGCAAGGCGCGACAGCATTTTCTCATGCTCGAATGAAAGCGCGAGCACGGTTGTCGCCTCACCGGCGGCGAGGTCGGTCAGGGCCTGCTTCGTGCCACCGAGCCCGTCTGGCTGACCGACCTGCTCGCTGTCATGCGTATAAACACCGGCACTCGGTTTGAAGCCGGGGTAGAGCGCGACCAGTGTTCGCAACCAGTTAGCCGGGTCATAAACCGCGAAAGCGCCCCCTTCTGCCAGTGTCGTTTCCAACCTCTCGAGGGCCTCGCTTGCCACCGGATGGGCAAGCGCCTTGTAGAGGATGTTTCCGCCGCCCTGAGCGTCGAAGGTGATGATATCGAGCATGGTCGTCCTGTACCCGTTTCTTCGTTGCGGACCCCGCACCCGTGTCAGAGAGCGAGACGCCGAATCATTTCATCTGCCCCTCGGCCGGTATCGTCAAGCGCCGTGACTGCCCAGGGTGCCCATTCGCCAGTAAAGGGCCTGACCCTATCGGCCTCTGCCAAAGTCTGGACGAAGGCGGAAATGCGACGCGAGCGTCCTGGCAGATCTATGATCATCACCGGCGCCTCTGTTGCGACTGCCTCCGAGATCATTGAGACGCTATCGGTGGTCACGGCAATCGCATCCGCACAGGCCAAGAGTCCGTGATAGGGGTTCTCGCCCTCCCCGTCCCATATCCAGGCCGGGTGGGAGGCGAGGCGCGCTTTCAGCACAGCGAGCGCCCCGGCATCGGTGCGTCGCGACGGCGTCAGGGCCACCGCCACTTCGGCATGGCCCATAATCCCGATAAGCCTGTCAGCAAGAGTGTTTGCGTCATCGACACCAAAGCTGAACCGACCGTTTGCCCCGCCTATCAGCACGCTCAGCAACGCCTTGCCAGGCACCGTAAGGCGCTCGTGCCAGTGCACGCGAGCGAGGTCGAGCTTCACTTTTGTCATTCCATGAAGCGCAGTGCGCACCGATACGATATTCGGCCCGGCAATGGCGTCGTGAACATTGGCGATAATCAGGTCGAAATGATGCGCCGCCATGCGCGGGTTCTGGATCTGAACCAGTTTCAATCCTGTCCGCTTCCTGACCGCCGCCGCAACGGCGCCGCCTGTGCCGCCGACGCTTACCAGAAGACCGGTGCTCGATGGCAGATCGATCGGAGCCGTCGCTCGCAACGGAGCGGGACAAAATCTTGTAGGCAAACGCCGCCAGATTCCCTCGATCCTGACCGGGTGGAAATGCCAGTCCAGCCCGGCACGTTCAACGAGACCGCTCGCCTGGGCGCGCATTCCGGCAAAATCTTCAGCAATGATGGCTACACTCATAACTCAACAATTCCTTCACCGGCAGAACTTTGGCAAGAAGCAGACATGACCGAAGCTTCCTCGCCCACCACGCCGAATTTCGACCCTCTGATCACCGCCGGACTGAAACAGGTCGGCATCGACAAGCCCAATGACGTGCAAAACCGCGTCTGGCCCGAAGTGCTGAGCGGCAAAGACGTGCTGCTGATTGCCCAGACCGGATCGGGAAAGACCGCAGCCTATGCGGCACCGGCCTTCCAGCACCTTCTGGCGTCGAAAGAGACGCGCCAGCCCGGCGCGCCGCGCGTGCTGATCCTCGCGCCGACGCGCGAGCTCGTCACCCAGATCGCAGGGGTGTGCCGCCAGATCGGTCGACGCCTCGCCTTTCGCACGCGACTGCTCTGCGGCGGTCTGCCGAAAGACGCCCAGATCGAGGCTTTGGCGGAAGGTGTCGATATCGCGGTGGCAACACCGGGCCGGTTGATCGATCTCCTTATGAGCGGCGCTTGCAGGCTCGACGCCACGACTCTCCTCATCATCGATGAAGTCGATCAGATGCTTGATGAGGATTTCCTGACGGCGATGGACGAGATCATTCCTCATCTGCCCGATCGACGTCAGGCGATGCTCTGCTCCGCGACACTTCCTCCTGTCGGGCGCGAATTGGCCAATCGTCTGCTCTACAAGCCGGTCACGCTTGAATTTGCCAGCCAGACCGTCACGCCACGCCGCATCAAGCAGCGCGCGATGTTTGTCGAGACAGAAGAAAAGCTTGCCACCCTCACCCGGCTCTGTGCCGAGACAGAGGGGCGTCAGATCGTCTTTGTGCGCACCAAGGCCTGGGTCGATCAGATCGGCAAGCATCTCCGCAAGGCCGGGCTGTCGATTGCCGTGCTGCATGGCGACCTCGCCCAAGGGGCAAGACAAAAAGCGGTCGACGCCCTGCGCGCCGGGCGGGCGCAGATCCTGCTCACCACGGACGTTGCAGCACGTGGGCTCGATATTGATGACGTGGCGCTGGTGGTGAATTACGATCTGCCCGAAAAGGCCGAGACCTATGTGCATCGCATCGGTCGAACCGCCCGTGCAGGCAAGAGGGGCGCCGCTTTGGCGTTCTGCACGCGCGATGAACGTGTGTTGCTTCGGGCGATCGAGAAAGAGATCGGCTATCGCATCAGCATCGTTTCCTGACGGGGCTGGCCTTGAGGTTTGTCATGACAGGGGTCTAAACTCTGCGTTATGACCCCTCCCGAGGCCCGGCTTATGGATACCGTCGCGATTCTGGAAAAGCTCGTCGCATTCGACACGACAAGCCGGAACCCTAATGCGCCGCTGATCGAGTGGATCGAGTCCTGGCTCGACGCTCATGCCGTCGCCTATACACGCCATCATGGGCCGGAAGACGGCAAATGGAACCTGCACGCCATTCTGGGGCCGCAGCAGAAAGGCGGGCTTGCCCTCTCGGGCCATGTCGACTGCGTTCCGGTCGAGGGGCAGGACTGGTCGCGCGATCCGTTCGCCCTGACCGAAAAAGACGGCAAGCTCTATGCCCGTGGCGCCGCCGACATGAAAGGCTTCGTCGCCGCCATGCTTTCGGCCATCCCGGCGATCAATGCCCAGCCTCTTCGGAAACCGGTGCATCTCTTTTTCACCTTCGATGAAGAGATAACCTGTAATGGCGCACGGTATCTCATCAAGGACGTGAAAACCCGCGATCTGATGCCTGATCTTTGCATCATTGGCGAGCCCACCCTGCTCTCACCGATCATCGCGCATAAGGGCCGCTTCACGATACGCGTCGACATCAAGGGACAACCGGCACACTCCTCCCAACCTTCGCTAGGCGCCAATGCTTTGCATGCCATGGGGCGCGCCATCGCCGAAATTGCTGCCATGGCCGATGAGTTCGAACGCGACGGGCCGCATGTCAGCGGCGTTCAGCCCGATCACACGACCATGCAGGTCGGGCTCGCACAGGGCGGCAGTATTCTCAATATCGTGCCCGAACAGGCGAGTTTCGAGATGGAGTGGCGCGCTGTTCCGGGCGATAGCAATGAAGCGATCTTTGCGCGCATTCGTCACCGCCTCGCGCCTATCGATCAGGCTCTGCGCGATTCTTGGGCCGAATGCGGCCTGCATTATACGGCACTCGTCGATCTGCCGCCCTTGGCACTGGCCGAAACGTCCCCCCTCGTCTCCCTGCTGCAGCAGATTACGGGCAAGAACAGCGCGGGCTACGTTTCTTACGGTACGGAGGCGGGAATCTATCAGCAGGCCGGGTTACCGACCATCGTCTGCGGCCCCGGCGACATCGCCCAAGCCCATAAACCCGATGAGTGGATCGAGCGCGACCAGCTGGCCCGGTGCGAGACAATGATCGAGCGCCTTGTGCGACAGGTCTGCCTATCTTCATGAGTTGTGGGGCTTCACCGCGGGACCACCATCCGGTGCGCAAGCGACGTCAGCGCCTGCTCCCCACGCTCGCTTTGCCCCGCCGCCTGCCCGACTTCCCCATTCTGATCGACAGGCCCGACCTCACCGCATGGGAGAAAGGCAATAACGGTATCGCAGGCGTCATTGAGCGCGATAGCGGTCTGCCCGGCCCTGAAATCACGGTGGTCTCTCTCATTCACGGCAATGAGTTTGCCGGGGCGGCCGCAGCGGACCGCCTTTTGCGTGAAGATATTCGTCCGATTTGTGGCGTGCTTCGTTTTGTTTTTGCCAATATGGCGGCCTTTAGCCGCTTCACTCCCGAGAACCCCACGGCGTCACGCTTCGTCGCTGAGGATCTCAACCGCGTCTGGTCGCATGACCGACTGAGCCACGCGCCCGGATCGGTCGAAATGGAACGCGCCATTGAGCTACTGCCGGTGATACAGCGCAGCGATCTGCTTCTCGACCTGCATTCCATGTTGTGGGAATCGGCTCCGCTCTTCATTTCGCCGCAGACCGAACGCTCGATCGCGCTGGCTGGCATGCTCTCCTCGCGGTCGGACACGCAGTTTCTCACCCTGACCGATCTTGGCCATGTAGGCGGCGCCCGATTGATCGAGCATGAGCGCTTTCTGGTGCCATCAGGCGCGCCTGCGAGCGTCTTGCTGGAAGCCGGACAGCACTGGCGCCCCGAGACAGTGGAGATCAGCGCCCGCGTCATCAAGCAATTCGTGGAGAATGCTGCATTTCTGTATTTCGGCACGCGGCACACCGAAAACACCGCCGCGCATCAGGCCGTAGTGACAGATAACGTCGTGGCGAGAAGTGCGAGCTTCGCCTTTGCCGAGCCCTATCAGGGCGGTCATGTCATCCAGTCGGCCGGAACCGTCATCGCCACCGACGGCGAAGACGAAATCTGCACGCCCTATGATCACTGCGTGCTGATCATGCCCAATCTCTGCGTCAGGCGCGGCCAGCTCGCCGTGCGTCTCGCACGGCGTCTCTGACAATCGCCCCGATCACGGGGCGATTGCACTGGGTCAGTTTCAGGCGCCGGGGTAAGCGACGTCGTAAATCGGGAAGCGGCGGCAAAGGGTCTTGACCTCTTCATGCACGCGCTGCTCGACCGCATCCTGTGCCTCCGTGCCGAAAGCGCTCAGAACTTCGTCGATCATGCGCGCGATGGTTCGGAATTCTTCCTTGCCAAAGCCTCGCGACGTGGCCGCCGGGCTGCCCAGACGGATGCCCGAGGTCACGAAAGGCTTCTCGGGGTCGAACGGAATAGCGTTCTTGTTCGCCGTGATCCCTGCGCGCTCGAGAGCGGCTTCAGCAATCTTTCCGGTCACTTTTTTCGGGCGCAGATCGACGAGCACCAGATGGCAATCGGTGCCGCCGGTCACGATATCGAACCCACGGGAAACAAGCTCTTCAGCCAGAACGCGCGCGTTATCGGCAACGGCCGTCTGATAGGCCTTGAACTTCTCGCCCAGCGCTTCACCGAAGGCCACGGCCTTGCCGGCGATGACATGCATCAGCGGTCCGCCCTGCAGACCGGGGAATACGGCCGAATTCACCTTCTTGGCGATGTCTGCGTCATTGGTCAGCACGATGCCGCCACGCGGGCCGCGCAGGGTCTTGTGAGTCGTGCTTGTCACGATATGGGCGTGGGGGACAGGGCTCGGGAAGAGACCAGCGGCTACCAGACCGGCGAAATGAGCCATATCGACCATCAGATACGCCCCGACCTCATCGGCGATGCGGCGAAAACGGGCGAAGTCGATATGACGCGGATAGGCCGAGCCACCAGCGACGATGATAGTCGGCTTGTGCTCGCGTGCCAGACGCTCCATTTCCTCGTAGTCGAGCGTTCCATCTTCGGCGCGTACGCCGTACTGAACGGCATTGAACCACTTGCCGGAATAATTCGGCGCCGCACCATGCGTCAGATGGCCGCCAGCCGCGAGGCTCATGCCGAGCACGGTATCACCGGGCTTGCCGAGCGCCATGAAGGCCGCCTGGTTGGCATTGGCGCCCGAATGGGGCTGAACATTGGCAAATTCTACGCCGAACAGCGCCTTGATGCGCTCGATGGCGAGGTTTTCGACGCGATCGACATCGACACACCCGCCGTAATAACGCTTGCCCGGCAGGCCCTCGGCATATTTGTTGGTCAGCACCGAGCCCTGTGCTTCGAGCACGGCAAACGAGGTGATGTTCTCGGACGCAATCAGCTCGATCCCGTCCTGCTGGCGAACCAGCTCGGCATTGACGATGGCCGCGACCTCTGGATCGGCCTCATTCAGGCCGCGATGAAAGAAATCGTGCTGAGCGGACATGTTCTCGCGAGTTGACATTCTTTTCTCTCCCAGAGGGGGCGCGCAGACGCACAAAATGGCGTATCACGAACGCCAATATCCCAGATTTCCCCCCGCCGCCAACCCGTTTAGCGCGGGCGACCTGTTTTAGAGGAAGACTGAATGGCCCAGCCCCTCGCCGCTCTTTGGCGACGCAAACCGATCGACAGCGCCACCGACGACCCCGCCGAACACGGCATGAAGCGCGTCATCGGTCCCTTCGCCCTTATCGCACTGGGTGTCGGAACGACTGTCGGGGCCGGACTTTTTTCTCTCACGGGCATCGCTGCAGCCCATAACGCCGGGCCGGCCGTTATTCTCGCTTTCGTGGTCGCCGCGATTGCCTGCGGGTTTGCGGCTTTCTGCTATGCCGAACTTGCGAGCATGATCCCGACAGCGGGGTCGGCCTATTCCTACGCCTATGCCACGCTCGGAGAGCTGGTCGCCTGGATCATAGGCTGGGACCTTGTCCTAGAATATACGGTCGGTGCCGCAGCGGTCGCCTCGAGCTGGTCGAGCTATCTCTCTTCCATTCTCGGACAATGGAACCTCCATCCCGATCCCAGATGGATGGCGTCACCCATGACGATGGTTACGCTGGCCGATGGCAGCACAGCCCATGGCTGGATCAACCTGCCCGCCATGGCTGCGCTCGTCTTCATCGTTCTGCTGCTGCTGCGTGGCATCACAGAGTCGACGCGAATCAATGCCGTGGTGGTGGTATTGAAGCTTTCGGTGATCGTGGCGTTCATGAGTTTCTGCACGCCCTATATCCAGAGCGCTCATTACTCCCCTTTCATCCCCCCTAATACGGGTGAATTCGGCCATTTCGGGCTGTCAGGCATCATGCGTGCAGCGGGGATGATCTTCTTTGCCTATCTCGGCTTCGACATCATCGCGACGACAGCGCAGGAAGCGAAACGCCCCGAGCGCACAATGCCGATCGGCATTCTGGGCAGTCTCGCGATCTGCACAATCATTTACATCGCCTTCGCTTTCGTTCTGACCGGCGTGGTCGATTATCGTCAGATGGAAAATGATGGCAGCCCTGTCGCTACAGCCATCGACGTCACCCATCTTTTCTGGCTTCAGGGCGCACTGAAATTCAGCATCCTCTTTGGCTATACCTCGGTACTGATGGGGCTCATGATGGGCCAGGTGCGCGTCTTCTATGCCATGTCGCGTGACGGCTTGCTGCCGGCCATTTTCGGGCGTCTGAGCCCACGCACCCGAGCGCCCGCTTTTTCTCATCTCATCTTTCTGGTCATCACCTGCCTGTTGGCCGGGCTCGTGCCGATTTCCGTGCTGGGCAACATGACCTCTATCGGCACATTGCTGGCTTTTGTGCTTGTCTGTGTCGGCGTCCTCATCTTGCGTATTCGCGAGCCCAACCGCCCTCGGCTTTTCAAGGCGCCGGGAGGATTGCTCATGCCGATCTGCGGCATCATCAGCTGTTCCGTCGTCATGTTTTCGCTCGACAGCCTGACCTGGCTGCGCCTCGTCCTGTGGCTGATCGCCGGACTGGCCGTCTATGCTGCCTATGGCTACAAAAAAAGCAAACTCACCTCTGGGGAGCTGTCTCGATGATTACTGGCGCCTATCCACTCAGCCGCGCGCGCCGAAACCGCTTCGACGGGTTTACCCGCAGGCTGGTCGCCGAAACGACACTGACGACCGATAACCTCATCTGGCCCATCTTCGTTTGCGACGGCCAGAATACGCGCACGCAGGTCAGTTCCATGCCCGGCGTGGAGCGCGTGAGTATCGATTTGCTTGAAAGCCATCTTGAAGAAGCCGTTGCACTCGGCATACCCGCCGTAGCCCTGTTTCCAATCACCCCGCCCGATATCCGTGACGCCAGCGGGCGTGAGGCCACCAACCCCGATAATCTGATGTGCCGGGCTGCGCGCGAAATCAAGCGGCTCTATCCCGATCTGGGGTTGATTGGCGACGTGGCGCTCGACCCTTATACCGATCACGGCCATGACGGACTTATCGAGAACGGTTATGTCGTCAATGACGCGTCGGTCGAGATCCTCGCCCTGCAGGCCATTAATCAGGCTGCGGCAGGCATCGATATTATCGCACCCTCCGACATGATGGATGGTCGCATCGGCGCCATAAGGATGGCATTGGACAAGTCAGGTCATGAAAATACCCGTATCATGTCCTATGCGGCGAAATACGCATCCGCTTTTTACGGGCCTTTTCGAGACGCGCTCGGTTCGGGCGGTCTGCTAAAAGGCGACAAGAAGACCTATCAGATGGACCCCGCCAACACCGATGAGGCCCTGCGCGAAGTGGCGCAGGACCTGCAGGAAGGCGCCGATATGGTCATGGTCAAGCCCGGCATGCCCTATCTGGACATCATCCGACGTGTACGAGACAGCTTTGCGGTGCCTACCTTCGCCTATCAGGTGTCAGGCGAATACGCGATGCTGATGGCCGCCATACAGAATGGCTGGCTCGATCGCGACCGCGCCATTCTCGAGAGCCTGATGGCTTTTCGTCGCGCGGGATGTAACGGGGTGCTGACCTATTTCGCCGTCGAGGCGGCGCGGCTCATTGCGCGCGGCGCATGACCCTTACCCGGCAGATAAGAGGCCACGCGGCCCATTCTGCCGGGATCGACGCTGAAAGACGTACCCGCGACTTCCTGTTGCAAAAAGGGTGCTGCATTCTCGCGAGCCGATGCAGAACGCCCTACGGCGAAATAGACCTCGTTGCGGCCTCTTCGGCGCGGCTGATTTTTGTCGAAGTCAAACGACGCAGGACGCTCGATGAGGCCGCGTTCTCGCTCGGCCTCGCCCAGCAACGGCGGCTTCTGCGCGCGGCTGATTATCTCATCCTGAAGAATGCCTCATGGCGCAGGGAAGAAACGCGCTTCGACCTTGCCCTTCATAATGTAGAGGGCGGGATGCGTTGGGTGCCCGACATTCTGCGAGCCGTCTGAGGCGCAAGGCCACGTATGCAGAACGCGACAAGCTATACCCAGCCGGGAGAAACCGCGGCCATCAAACCAAAGAAGGGGAAACAGCTATAGCGCCCAGGACAACCTCCTGAGCGAAAAACTTTGCCGGCCGCGTCAGATCAGCCGTGGCGGCGAGCGTGATGCGCCTTGCCTGTGGCCGGAGCCTTGGCGTGATAGACGACGGTATGGACCAGCGAGCGGCGCGAGGGCATAGCGGCGTGATGTGCAGCGGCCTGGTGAATAGCAGCGCTGTGATGCGAATGGCTGGTAACGGTGCGGTGGTAGACCGGGGTGGCGGTCAGCGCGTCAAGGGTAAGCTTAGAGGCTTCCCAGTCGGTAATCTCTCTTGCACTTGCACCGTGCGAAGCGAAGGCAGCGCCGCCGGCGATAACTGTAGTGACAAGCTTGAGAACCGTTAGACGCCGCATTTCTTCTTCCCTTTGGATGACCTCAGGCAGGGTATGCGGGAGATGCCGGAGCCAACAAGGGGCGAAGAAACAATTTTTTCAAGGGAAAGTTCAGCGTTGCAATACTGCCACAGTTTTGGTCAAAACGGTGGCAGAACGCAGAATTTATGGCGTAATCAAGGCAGGATCACGCCACCTTTCTGGCGATGTTCTTCTCTTCGAAAAGAGACTCCAGTTCGCCGCTCTGGAACATGTCGGTCACGATGTCGCAGCCGCCAATGAACTCGCCCTTGACGTAAAGCTGCGGCACGGTCGGCCACTGTGAGAAATCCTTGATGCCCTGACGGATTTCAGCATTTGCCAGAACATTGGCCGTCTCAAAATCGACGCCCATATGGCCGAGGATCTGCACAACGCGAGCCGAAAAGCCGCATTGCGGAAAGAGCTTGTCGCCCTTCATAAAAAGCATGACGGGATTTGCGTCGATAAGCTGCTGAATCTGCTGGAAAATGGCTTCAGCCATGGTTCACTCCTGTTCGCGAGAGCCGCGTTGGGTCGATAACGGTCAATTATAGACCCAACCGGTCTCTATTGTCAGGGGGTTTGTGTCTTCAGGGCCAGAGCATGAAGCTCAGTCCCCATACGCCCACCAAACGCGTCATAGACCAGCTTGTGCTGGCGCACCCGGGGCAGCCCTGCAAAAGCAGTGCTTGTCACGGTTGCTGCGTAATGATCGCCGTCCCCTGCAAGGTCCTGTATCTCAATCACCGCATCGGGCAGCGCTACCTTGATCGTACGTTCGATCTCTTCTGCACTCATGGGCATGGATCAGCGCTCCATCAGCTTGGGGAAGAAAGCCGCATTCACCTCACGCATGCGCTCGGCAGAAAGCGACATGCCGTCCTTGAGCACCAGATTGGTGCCTCCAGTACGACCCAGATGACGCACAGGAACATGCGCCTTTTCCGCCGCGTCGATCAGAGCGGCGGCGTGCTTCGTGGCGATCACATAGCAGGCCTGGTCCTCACCGAAGTAATAGGCGTGAAGACTGGTGCCGTGATGCGGCTTGTCGAGATGGCACCCGACACCGCTCGCCATGACCATTTCGGCCACAGCAACAAGCAGACCGCCATCGGCGATGTCGTGGCATGCCTCGACGCAGCCCTTGGCAATCATGCTGCGAACGAAATCGCCATTCCGACGCTCAGCATGCAAATCGATAACGGGGGGTGCTCCCTCTTCGCGCTGGCAGATCTCGCGCAGCCAGAGAGACTGCCCCAGTTCTCCGCGAATTTCGCCGATAAGCACCAGTTCGGCATGATCGGGCATGCCAAGACCGATAGCCTTGGTAACGTCCTCGATCACACCGATCGCGCCGATTGCCGGAGTAGGCAGAATGGGCTGGCTCAGCCCGCTCGGATGACTCGTCTGGTTGTAGAGCGAGACATTGCCGCTCACGACCGGGAAGTCGAGCGCGCGGCAAGCTTCACCCATGCCCTTGATGGCATCGGCGAACTGACCCATGATTTCCGGCTTTTCAGGGTTGCCGAAATTCAGGTTGTCGGTCACCGCCAGAGGCAGGGCGCCTGTCGCCGTGATATTACGCCAGGCTTCCGCCACAGCCTGCGCCCCACCCGCACGCGGATCGGCCTGGCAGTAACGGGGCGTGCAATCTGTCGTCATGGCGAGACCGCGCTTCGTCCCCTCGACACGCACGATGGCTGCATCGGCAGCACCGGGTCGACGGGCCGTCTGGCCGCCAACACCGCTGTCATACTGGTTCCACACCCAGGCACGCGAGGCGAGATCGGGACAGCCCAGCAGGGTCAGCAGCGCATGTTCGACGCCAGCCGGATCGGCGACCGTCCCAAGACGCGCTGGCGGCTCGGCATGGGTCATCGGGCGATGATAGAGAGGGGCTTCATCGGCCAGCGGCGCCAGCGGAATATCCGCCTCGACCTTGCCCAGATGCTTGACCGTGATATGCGCGGTGTCGGTGAGCACACCCACAATCGCGAAATCCAGATCCCATTTCTCGAAAATGGCGCGCGCTACTTCGGTGCGTTCTGGCTTGAGAACCATGAGCATGCGCTCCTGGCTTTCCGAAAGCATCATCTCATAGGCAGTCATGCCCGTCTCGCGCTGCGGCACATGATCGAGATCGAGTTCGATACCGACCCCGCCCTTGCCTGCCATCTCGACAGCAGAAGACGTCAGACCCGCAGCGCCCATATCCTGGATAGCCACAATGGCATCTGTCGCCATGAGTTCGAGGCACGCTTCGATCAGCAGCTTCTCGGTGAACGGATCGCCCACCTGCACCGTCGGGCGCTTGGAGGCCGCATGTTCGTCGAATTCTGCCGACGACATCGTGGCACCATGGATACCGTCACGGCCTGTCTTGGACCCGACATAGACGACCGGATTACCGATACCGGCAGCAGCCGACAGGAATATCTTGTCCTGCGAGGCGATGCCAACCGTCATGGCATTGACCAGCGGGTTGCCGTTATAGGCCGGGTGGAAATTGATCTCGCCACCGACGGTCGGCACGCCCACGCAATTACCGTACCCGCCGATACCGCGCACGACACCGTCGATCACGCGCTGCGTGACGGGCAGAGAAGGATCGCCGAAGCGAAGCGCATTCAGATTGGCGACCGGACGGGCGCCCATGGTGAACACGTCGCGCAGGATACCGCCGACGCCTGTCGCCGCGCCCTGATAAGGCTCGATGAAAGACGGATGGTTATGGCTCTCCATCTTGAAGACAGCGGCAAGCCCGTCTCCGATATCGACCACACCGGCATTCTCGCCCGGGCCATGAATGACCCATGGCGCTTTCGTCGGCAGCGTCTTAAGGTGCACGCGTGAGGATTTGTAGGAGCAATGCTCGGACCACATAACCGAGAAAATACCCAGCTCGGTCAGGCTCGGCACGCGACCCATTATGTCGAGCACCTTCTGGTATTCCTCAGCGGAAAGACCGAAGCGCGCAGCGAGTTCAGCGTTGACGATCATGCTCATGCGACGAGACTCTTCACCAGCCCCGAAAACAGCGGCACGCCGTCTGTCGCGCCGAGATCGGGATCAACCAGGTTTTCAGGGTGCGGCATCAGCCCGCAAACGCGCTTGTTGGCGCTCAGAACACCCGCAATGGAGCGCTGGCTGCCATTGGGGTTGCTGACACGGCTCTTCGCGTCCAGACCACCCTTGGCGCAGACATAGCGGAAAGCCACGCGGTCTTCGCCTTCGAGGCGATCCAGCTCGGCTTCGGACGCCGTGTAATTGCCATCGCCATGGGCGAGCGGCGCACGGAACACGTCGCCCTCTGCCCAGTCGCGGGTGAAGGCCGTATCGTTGTTCTCAACGCGCAAAAAGCCATCCTGCGACAAAAAGCGCATACCGGCATTGCGCAGAAGCGCGCCTGGCAGAAGCTGGGCTTCTGTCAGGATCTGGAAGCCATTGCAGACGCCCAGCACGTAACCGCCACGCTCGGCAAAAGCCCGCACTTCGCGCAATATCGGCGAATGCGCACCCATGGCACCCGAACGTAGATAATCGCCGAAGCTGAACCCGCCCGGAAGCACGATCAGATCGAGATCGGGCAGGCTCGTGTCACGATGCCAGAGCATGGTTGGTGCCTTGCCGCTGACCAGACGCAGGGCCTGCTCCATATCGCGCTCACGGTTGGTCCCCGGAAAGACGACGATACCCGCTTTCATGGTTTGCCCCCCTGTGCCGAACACGGATAGGAATCATGCAGCGCCGCAAAGACGGATTTGCCCACAGGGTATTTGAGAACGTCCTGATGCGCCTTCAGCCAGGAGATCACTTTCCCGCGCATGGCGTCAGTGGTCTCGGCATCCGGCACGCAGAAGCCCACGACCGTTCCGGCATCGCCACTGCTTTTGGCATTGAGCGCGGACAGAGCGCCCGAGTCAGCCATACCCGCGATATAGGCATCGCAGACGGCCTTGCCCTGCGGCTTGGAGCAGATCTGACCGAAGCGACCGGCCTGCATGGGGGAGAGACGATGTTCGTCGGCCTGCGCCACACCGGCAAGGGCGCCCATGGGCAATGCAAGCGCGATCGCCGTCAGGAGAGCCTTTTTCGGGGTCATCCAACAACCTCGACGGCAAAATCCTCGATCACGAGATTGGCCAGCAATTCACGTGCCATAGCCTCGCCCTGAGCCAAAGCTGCGGCGCGGTCTTCGGTGGCGAGTTCCAGTTCCATGGTCTTGCCGACGCGCACTTCACCCACATTGGCGAAGCCGAGCACGTCGAGTGCATGACCGATGGCCTTGCCCTGGGGGTCGAGCACGCCTTCCTTCAGCATGACATTGACGCGAATTTTCATTGCATGACCTCCGGTCCTTTAAGATCGCCATTCCCTGCTTCGGGCAGGATGCCCAGGCGGCGAGCCACTTCCTGATAGGCTTCCTCGACACGGCCCATATCCCGGCGGAAACGATCCTTGTCGAGCTTCTCGCTCGTCTTGGTGTCCCACAGGCGGCAATTATCGGGAGAAATTTCGTCGGCGAGAACGATGCGCATCTCGTCATTTTCCCACAGGCGACCGAATTCGAGCTTGAAATCGACAAGCTGGATGCCGATGCCCTGGAACATGCCAGTGAGGAAATCATTGGTGCGCAGCGCATAGGCATTGATCTCGTCGAGATCCTGCGCGTTTGCCCAACCAAAAGCCGTAACATGCTCTTCCGACACCATCGGGTCGTTGAGCGCATCGTTCTTGTAATAATATTCGAGGATCGAGCGCGGCAGACGTGTGCCCTCGGCGAGACCGAGACGCTTGGCGATCGATCCGGCGGCAACATTGCGCACGACCACTTCGAGGGGAATGATCTCGACTTCGCGAATAAGCTGTTCGCGCATATTAAGGCGGCGAACGAAATGGGTCGGGATGCCGATTTCATGCAGGCGCAGCATGAGATGTTCGCTGATACGATTGTTCAGCACGCCCTTGCCGGTGATGATGCCCTTCTTCACGCCGTTTCCGGCAGAAGCATCGTCCTTGAAATACTGAACGAGCGTGCCCGGCTCGGGCCCCTCGAAAAGAATCTTGGCTTTTCCTTCATAAAGCTGACGACGGCGTGCCATGACGATCTTTCAAAAAAGGTAAAACGGCGTTGCCACGCATATAGCAGCGCAGCACCGCCGTTCATACCCATGATCGCGCTTGGTCACAGTGCTAAAAATTACCTTGCCGCAGCGGCCTTCTCGCGAGCGATCGGGGCGAAGGTGCCGTCACGCAGTGAGGCCTCGAGCTGTTCGAGAGAGCGACCGCGTGTCTCGGGCACGTAGCGCAGCACGAAGAAGAAGGAGACCGCGTTCACAGCCGCGAATAGCCAGAACGTACCACCGGCGCCAAGCGCCTTCACCATGCTGAGCGTGGTGAGCGAGATGATCAGATCGGCGCCCCAATGGCTGGCAGCCACGAGGCTCATGCCCGTGCCACGGCAGGAGAGCGGGAACACTTCTGCGCCCACGAGCCAGATCGCGACGGAGAGACTGCCCACGTTGAACACGACATAACCAACGACAGCGGCCGCCGTAACGAAAGCGCCCCAGCCATGGGTCTGACCGGTGAAGAACATGAAGCCGAGCAGAACGAGCGAAACGACTGCACCGGGGATCATGCGCAGCATCAGCGTGCGACGCCCCCAGGCATCGACCGCCCAGCCGCCGAAAGCCACCGTGCCAACCATGGAGACACCAACGGCTACCGAGGTCAGAAGCGCGGAAGACTGGCCAAAACCTGCATCGGCGAAGATCGTCGGCGCATAATACATGACCGCATTGATGCCCGTCAGCTGGCAGAGCAGCGCAATACCGACCGCAGCGATGGTGGCGGGGCGCACCCAAGGCTTGAACACCTCGGAAAGCGGCGCCTTCTCGTCGTGCTGGTCCTGGATATCCTGCAATTCGCGGTCTGCTTCGGCATCGGTCTTGCGGACGCTGCGCAGCACTTCACGCGCGCGCTCGAACTCACCCTGCATGGCCAGCCAGCGTGGGCTGTTGGGCAGAAAGAGCATACCGACGAAAAGGATGACCGCAGGAATGACGCCGAGACCGAACATCACGCGCCAGGAGTAATCCTGCAGCAGATAACCCGTGACGAACGAGATCAGCTGCCCGAAGGCGATGGCGAACTGGAAGGCAACCACGAGCGAACCACGACGCTCCGGCGGCGCGATTTCTGCGATATAGATCGGCACGATCTGCGACGAGGCGCCGATTGCAAGGCCGAGAATAAGGCGCGCGAAGGTCAGGACGAACACTGAATGCGCGAAAGTGACGATCACCGTCCCGATGAGGAACAGCGTCGCCGCAGCGATGATCGTGCGACGACGACCGAGCCGGTCTGAAAGCGGCGCTGCCGAGATGCAGCCGATCAGCGCACCAAGGATAACCGCCGAGGTGACGATCTCGGCACTCTCCGTCGTAAGCTGGAACTGCGGCGTGAGCTGCAGCAGGGCGGCGGAGATGATGCCGGTGTCATAGCCGAAAAGGAGACCGCCGGTAGCGGCGATCACGGCAATGAAATTCGTAAGGGCGTGCCCTCGAGGACGTGGTGTGGAAGCCATTTCGAAGCCTTGGTTTTGGAGATCGTCAGATTTGCATCTTAGATTACAGCAAGGTTACTTCCACACGACATTGCTACAAGGTCAACACCCAATATGTGATCTTAACCAAAAATCTTGTTGAAAATGCGGTCTACGGCAACAAGATGTCGTGTGCAGTCCATCGCCTCGTCGAGGATTTTCGCATCCACGCGACCGGCAACTTCCGGGTCCTTATCCAGATTTTCGCGGAAGCTGAGCCCATCGGGCTGGCCGAGCTTGGTCCATGTCTCCATCGCGTTATGCTGAACGATACGATAGGCGTCTTCACGCGAAATGCCCGAGCGTGCGAGCGCCAGCAGCACTTCGCCCGAATGCACCACACCGCCGAGCGATTCGAGATTGGCCATCATGCGCTCGGGGTAAACCACCAGCTTGTCCATCATCCCGGCCAGACGCATGAGGGCGAAATCGAGGCCGATCGTCGCATCGGGTCCGATATTGCGCTCGACGGCGGAGTGGCTGATATCCCGCTCGTGCCACAAAGCCACGTTTTCGAGTGCAGGCACGACATGCGAACGGATCAGACGGGCAAGACCTGTCAGGTTTTCCGAAAGAACCGGATTGCGCTTGTGGGGCATGGCCGAGCTGCCCTTCTGCCCGGGATGGAAGAACTCTTCCGCTTCGCGCACTTCCGAACGCTGCAGATGACGCACTTCAACCGCCAGGCGCTCGATCCCGCTCGCAATAACACCAAGTGCACAGAAGAACGCCGCATGACGATCGCGGGGGATCACCTGAGTTGATACGTCTTCGGCAGCGAGGCCGAGACGCTCAGCAACGAAATCCTCAACGCGCGGGTCAATATGGGCATAGGTGCCGACAGCGCCTGAGATCGCACAGATGGCGATTTCCTTGCGGGCCGCCAGAAGACGCTCGCGGTTACGCGCGAATTCGGCGTAATGCCCGGCAATCTTCAGACCGAAGCTCGTGGGCTCGGCATGAATGGCGTGCGAACGTCCGATCGTGACCGTATTCTTGTGAGCGAATGCCTGCTTCTTCAGTGCGGCGAGCACGGCATCAAGATCCTGAAGAAGGAGATCCGTTGCCTGAACGAGCTGAACCGAAAAGCAGGTATCGAGCACGTCGGAAGATGTCATGCCCAGATGGACGAAGCGGCTTTCCGGCCCGATCTTTTCGGCGAGCCAGGTCAGAAAGGCGATCACGTCATGACGCGTGACGGCTTCGATCTCGTCGATACGCGCAACATCGGCCTCGGAGAACGCAGCCATGGCGGCATCACCGCGCTCACGAATGACCCTGGCGGCCTCTTTCGGCATGTCGCCCAGCTCTGCCATGGCCTCGCAGGCCAGCGCCTCGATCTCGAACCAGATGCGATAGCGATTGATGGGCGACCAGATGGCGGTCATTTCGGGGCGGCTGTAACGAGGCACCATGGTCGGGCAAACTCCTTGTTAGGATCGACGCAACACGCAAAAACGGGTCGAAAAGAGGCCTCTCTTAACCCAAGACGCGTTCGGGGAACACTCTTTGATCGGCAGGTTCCACCGTGCGGGGCGAATTGCGCTCTATCGGCGCTTTCTCTAGCATTGGGACGCACGTTGAATTCTGGAGGTTGATGTGGTGCCTGATCTTACCTGGCATGCCCTGATTGCGCTTGCACAGGTCGTTCTGATCGACATCACTCTGGCCGGGGATAACGCCGTTGTTATCGGCATGGTCGTGCGCGGCCTGCCTACAGAACAAAGGCGCAAGGCCATACTGGTCGGGGTTGCCGCAGCGGCCCTCATGCGGATTGCCCTCGCCCTGGTTGCCTCACGTCTGCTCTCGGTGCTGGGGCTGACCCTCGCGGGCGGCCTTTTGCTGCTTTGGGTTTGCTGGAAAATGTACCAGGAACTGCGCCACCCCGAGGAGATGACCGGCGAAGCGAAAAGCGGCTCACTATCGAAAGCGATCTTCAGAATTATCGTGGCCGATCTGTCGATGAGCCTCGATAACGTACTCGCCGTCGCCGGCGCAGCCATGGGTCAGCCCTACGTGCTTGTGACTGGCCTTGCCTTCTCTGTCGTGCTGATGGGAGCTGCGGCCACGCTGGTAGCCAATCTGCTGAACCGCTATCGCTGGATCGCCTGGCTCGGCCTCGCCATCGTTGCCTTCGTCGCGTGCGAGCTGATCTATAAAGGCAGCATGGAGGTCGTGCATCATGTCTCGGGTTAAGTCTTTTCTCCTGACCGGGTCGTTGCTTTTACTTGCCGGATGCAGCTCTCACGCGCAGGAACAGGAAAGCCCCTCAACAGCGCCGGACGCTCTGAGCCAGAGTGACAGCGCTGCCGAAACCTTCACAACGCCCGCTATCGCTGCCAGCGGCGACGTTGCTTCCCGTCTCGATCAGTGGCTCGCCCTCGTTCAGGCTACAACGCCACCCAGCGCACGCGCCTATGCCGATTTTCTCGACCAGACACCGAGCTGGCCCGAACGCGCCGTCATGATGGCACGCTACCAGCAGGCGCTGGCCACGCGCACGAGCGATGCCGAGTTGCCTCAGCTCTGCCCACGCGAGCCCCTCACCGGGGTTCAGGCCTTCATGCGCTGCGCCACGCTTCTGCCGGATGCCGCCAGTCAGGCGCGTCGCATCTGGCGCAACGGCGCCGATCGCGAAACGGATTCCAGCCTGATCCTGGCGGAATACAGCCAGTCGCTCACGCCTGAAGATCACTGGACGCGCTTCCAGCGGCAGATCCGCACGCGTCAGTTTACGGCAGCGGGACGACAAATCTCCCTGCTCGCGCCGCAACGCCAGCCCGGCGCCCGGGCGTTGATCGCACTGCAATCCAACGCGCCCGACGCAGCGGCGCAGTTTGCTGCCCTCCCCGCCGCACAGCGCGCCGAACCGCAGATCATGATCGCGCGGCTCAGGCAGTTGCGCCGCGTGCCCGATCTCGAGTCAGCCTATGCGCTCTGGCAGGAAGAAGGCTTTACCGCCCAGAAGCGCGCGCCTTCTTCAGACTGGACCAATGAGCGTTTGGGACTGGCACGGGCGTTTCTGATTCAGGGCTCAGTGCCGCAGGCCCGTGCGCTGGCCGATGATACGACGTTACCGACCAGCGCGACTGCGCGCCTCGAAGCCTCCTTCCTGCGCGGATGGATCGATCTGCGCTTTCAGAAGAACCCTGCGCAGTCCCGCCCCGCTTTCAGCGAATTGTCGCGACAGACCAGCCTGATCACAAGAAGCCGCGGCTTCTACTGGCTCGGACGCAGTTTTGCCGCCGAGGGCAACACTGCGCAGGCCAATGCGGCCTATAATCAGGCAGCTTCCATGCCGACGACCTATTACGGCCAGCTAGCGCTCGCCTCGATGGGCGGACGTGACGATACGCTGCTTCCGGATGGTGGCGACGTGCCCGGCCTCGCCGCCGCGCTCAGCCGCGTCCCTGCCCTGCCTAGTGGCCCGATTGCCCGCGCCGATCTAATCGAGGCGGCAAGGCTGCTGCATGCACGCGGCGATGACGACCACGCCCGAGAGTTCCTCATGCTCGGCTATAGTGCCGTGCAGGACGCGCCCGGTCAGGCAGCACTGGCGCGCTTCGCGCTGTCGGTCGGCTCGCTCGAGCCCGCGGTTTTCGCAGCCCGCCGCACGGGAAGATTGGGTTCGGCGCTCTACCCGGAGGGTTGGCCGGTGCTCGATGCCGCACAGGCCGAAAGCGACGCCCTGCCCCATGGCCTTGCTCTGGGTGTTGCGCGGCAGGAAAGCAGTTTCGATGCTCATGTCAGCAGTCCTGCCCGCGCTATCGGTCTGATGCAGCTTCAGACAGGCACCGCCCAGGATGTCGCAAGGCGCGCGGGGTTGAGCGGCATCGACACCAGCGCCAGCGGTCTGCGTGACCCGTCGACAAACCTCGTTCTGGGCCGCACCTATCTGTCTCAGCTCATGACCCGTTTCAACAATGTCGTGCCGTTGGTCCTGTCGGCCTATAATGCGGGGCCGCATCGCACCGATCTCTGGCTGGCCAGCTTGCCCCTGCCGCAGCCTCTGACGCAGGCGGGCATGATCGACTGGATCGAAAGCCTGCCATACGAAGAAACACGCTCCTATATCCAGCGCGTGGAAGAGAATATGGCGCTTTATCGTGTACTGGAGAACGGTGCCCATGGCTGAATCGATGGTAACTCTGCCCGAACTGAACGACAAGGCAGCCCTCGTCCTGCATGCCCTGCGGGGCCATGGCGCACGTCTCGTCACGGCTGAGAGCTGCACGGGCGGACTGATCGCAGCAACGTTGACCGCACTGGCGGGATCGTCCGATGCGGTTGAAGGGGGGCTTGTAACCTATTCGAATGCGATGAAGAGGACGGTTCTCGAGGTCTCGGAGCGGACACTGGCCAGTCATGGCGCAGTCAGTGAATCGGTGGCGGTCGAGATGGCCATGGGCGCTTTGAATTGCGCCGAGGACGCCAGCATATCGGTCGCGGTCACCGGCATCGCCGGGCCAGGTGGCGGCACGGAAGCCAAGCCAGTCGGCACAGTATGTCTCTGCGTCATGCATGGCACGAAAAACCCGATGCGCGAAACCGCCCATTTCTCTGGTGATCGCGACGCCGTACGCCTGGCGACCGTCAACCGGGCCTTCGACCTGATTCTCGACACGCTGGGCTGACTTTCACACGCCCGGCCGATATGGCCGGGCGTGGTGCGTATTGAGACGTGGCGATCAGTTATCGATCTGCTGAACCACCTCGAAGCCTTCGAATACCGGCGGGCCGAGCGTCAGCGGCTTGTTGCCGCCAGCGCCTGCATGGGCCTTGCGGAACTGCTCCGACTGCGTCCAGGCCTTGAATGCCTCGTGAGATTCCCAGACGGTGTGAGACGACCAGAGAATATGGTCTTCCTTTACCGGACCGCGCAGCAGCGCGAAGGACTTGAATCCCGGCACGGTGGTCAGAAGCACTTCACGATCGAGCCAACGCTGACGAAACGCGTCTTCGCTCTCAAGAAGGACCTGAAATCTGTTCATTGCGATATACATCGACGATACCTTTTTGACTTTATGCTGAACCGGGCAGAACGAGATCATGCGGCAGCAGAAACGGCCGCCCTGTCTCGGCATGATGCCCCAGAACCGTATCGGACAGGCCGAAGACGTCTGCGAGCATTCTGGAAGTGATGACCCTGCTGGCCGGACCGGAATCGTAGATCCGCCCCTTATCCATCACCACGATAGTATCGGCAAAGGCAGCCGCCCAGTTCAGGTCGTGCAGAATGGCCAGACACGCCCCGCCCTTGCCTGTATGCGCCCGTGCCAGAGACAATATCAGTCCTTGGCGGGCGATATCCTGCGCCGAGACGGGCTCGTCCAGAAGCAGGTATCCTTCATCTCCATGCCAGCGCAGCTGCACCAGAACACGCGCCATATGTGCGCGCTGGCGCTCACCGCCCGAAAGCGTGGTGACATCGCGCTGCGCGAAGGCGTCGAGCCCTACTTCTTCCAGCGTTCGGGCTACGAGTTCACCAAGCTTTCCGCGCGCTTCACTCCCATACCCGTCAACCACGCCAAACCGGGCGAGTTCGGCGACCGAAAACCGTGCTTCCAAAGTCAGATCCTGTGTCAGCATGGCTCTCTGCGCCGCAAGTGCACGAGAAGAAAGAGAGGTCAGGGCGCGCCCCCGAATGTCGACACGTCCTTCGCAGGGTGACAGCAGACCGGCAGCGACACGCATCAACGTGCTCTTTCCCGCGCCATTAGGGCCGATCACGGCCAGTAACTCGCCCGGTGTAATGCTCAGCGACACATTTTCAAGCAGGCAGCGCCCCTGACTCCTCACCGTTATATCCTTGAGCACAAGCGTCATGACGGAATTTCCTGATCGCTTCGACGCATCAGAAGCCAGATGAACACAGGCGCGCCCAATCCGGCTGTCACGATCCCCACGGGCACATCGGACGGTATAGCGATCAGACGCGCCAGCGTGTCTGACAGCACCAGAAGCAGCGACCCCAGCAAAGCACTGCCCGGAATGAGAAAACGGTGGTCCGGTCCGCTCGCAAGCCTGATCAGATGCGGCACGATGACACCGACAAAGCCGATCACACCGGAAAAGGCGACGGCGGGTCCGACACAAAGCGTGACCGCCAGAAGGCAGAGAAATTTCACACGTCCGACACGACAGCCCATCAGGGCGGCATTTTCCTCACCCAGAAGCAGGAGATTGAGCGGGCGGGCAAGTGCCATCAGCAGCAGAAGCGAGGAAAGGGTGAACGGTGCCAGTATCTCGATTTCGCGCCAGCGCACCCCGGCGAGACTACCCATCGTCCAGAATGTGAGGTCGCGCAGAGCAGCGTCATTGGCGCGATAGAGCAGGATTCCGGTCGCCGCAGCGGCCAGCGCGCCGAGCGCAACACCGGCCAGCACGAGGCGTGAGGTCGAGACGCTGCCCTGACGGGTGGAAAAACGTTGCAATATGCCGGTCATGACACAGGCACCCAGCATGCCACCCACTGGTATGCCCCAACGCGCCATAACACCGGGACCGAACCAGACAACACCCTCGACGATCATCAGCGTGGCGCCGAGAGCCGCGCCGGACGATACGCCAATCAGCCCCGGATCGGCCAGCGGGTTACGAAACAGCCCCTGCATCACGGCCCCGGCGGCGCCAAGCCCTGCCCCGACCAGAACGGCCAGCACAATGCGGGGTAGCCGGATACCGAGCACGATCAGCCTTGTCAGCGCCGGGTCATCGACACCGCCGGGGTGGATCCCGAACCCTGTTGCGCCTGAGGCGAGAGAAAACAGAATACTGGCGATCAGCGCCAGAAGCAGAAACGTGAAAGCCGGGAGTATGGGAAGGCGGGACACACTCATGCTGGATGGGTGTGGCTCACGATCTGCTGCGCCAGCTCTAGCGCAGCTTCGGCTGTGCGCGGCCCAAAACCGAGCAGCTTTTCACCTTCCATGTCGATGATCGCTTTTTTCTGACCGGCCGGCGTCAGCATGATGGCGTCATCGGTCAGAAGGGCATCGCGCATCGCCTGCCCGCCCTGACTCATCATCAGAATGACATCGGGCTTGAGCCCGATAAGGGCCTCGCGTTCGAGGGGCTTGTAGCCCTTCATCTCCGCACCCGCATTCGTTGCGCCGGCAAGGGCGATGATCGCGTCGGCTGCCGTGCCAGTGCCCGCAGCCATAGGGCGCCCATTGACGACACGCATCACGAACAGAACACGCGCCTTTTCAGGGTGAAGCTCCTTCCATGCCTTGAGCGTGCGCAACTGGTTATCGAAGCGTACCACCATCGCGGCACCCTTCTCTTCCTCGCCGATAATACGCGAGAGGGTCAGCATGCGGTTACGCACACCATCGAGCGAGGGCGTTGCATCGACCATCACGATGGGTGTCGAGGATTCCATGACCTGATCGATCGCATTCGCAGGTCCTGAATCGTTCATCGCCAACACAAGATCGGGCTTGAGCGACAAAATTCCCTCGGATGAAAGCTGGCGCATATAGCCGACAGATTTCTTCTCGCGCAGGGCCGAAACTGGATAGGTCGAGGTGATGTCGATTCCGACGATACGATCCGACGCGCCAAGGGCGTAAAGCATTTCGGTAATCGTGCCCCCGATGGAGACGATGCGCTGCATCGATCCAAGCGTCACGCGTCTGCCGCGGCAATCTTCAATCTGGATGCTGCGCTTCTCGCCAGCGCGTGCGGTGCGCGCCGCCGCCCCCGTGACGCCGGTGGCCAGGGCGGAAAGCCCGAACTGACGCCGGCTGAACAATCTGATGCTCATGAGCCCTCCCCTTATCCCTGCTGACCTGGGTCCGAAGCCGTTGCCCCTTTCCCTCACTCGATGCGGCGGAGCTTTAAAGGAAGTTTTTTCACCTTGCAAGTGAGAGTCATTCTCAATAAGCACTCGCACCGTTCCATTAACGTTTCGTAGGGCCGAACCGATGATCTCAACCCGCCAGGTGCTTTCCCTGTCCTCCGCTCTCGCCCTGATCACCCTTCTTCCCGGGCCGGTGCAGGCTCAGGATCGTGACACGAGCGACCAGAACCAGACCAAATCAGGTCAACGCAGCGTGTCTGCCCGCGGCGCGACGGGCGGCAGCAAACCGGGCGGGCTGGCATCGAAGCAGACTAAAAGCACTGATAGGTCAGCATCGGGTGATATCGCTCTACCCAGCGTCAAGGTGCATGGTGACAACGATCTGGTCGTACCTCAGGCCAGCGCTACGCTGACGCGCAAGGACATGCTCCGAGTCAATCCGACCGAGCCCTATATGGTCCTGACCGGATTGCCGGGCGTGTATTTCGAGAATGACGGCTCTCCGTCTCTCGCCATCTCCATTCGCGGCATGCAGGATTTCGGCCGCGTAAACGTCATGGTCGACGGTGCCAGGCAGGATTTCCAGACAAGCAGCCATGGCGCTAATGGCAGCGTCTATGTCGATCCGGCCCTGCTGGCCGGGCTCGATGTCTCCCGCGGCACCGTCGCCACGGCAGATGGCGCAGGCGCCATCGCAGGTGTCGTCAATATGCACACGCTCGGAGTCGATGATATCGTGGACTCCGGCAAACGTTACGGGGTGATGGCGCGCGCGCTCGGTGGATCAAATAATTATGACGGTTCAGGCATGGTCGGCGCCGGCATGCGCGTTCGTCCCTGGCTTGGCATCGCTGCGGCCTTCAGCATGCGCAGCTCGGGCGATTATGAAGACGGGTCAAGCAATCGCATTGCCGACACCTATCAGCGTATGCAGTCCGGCTTGTTCAAGATCGATATCAAGCCGGGTATGGATCAGAGCCTGACACTTGGCACGGTCATCTATCACAACCAGTTCGGACAGGGCACCGAAGGGATTATCGGCACCAACCAGATCCAGAACAATCAGGGGAATATCGAGTATCGCTTCACGCCGCATGACAACAAGCTCGTCGCGCTGCATGTGAAGGGTTATGTGGTCTCGACGGGGCAGGATAACGCCATGCCTTCCTATCGCGCCCTGACCGTTGCGGCGGCGAATATGACGAAATACAACCTGACAACGCTTGGCTTCGAAGCAGATAACACGTCGCAATTCCCCCTTGGGCCGCTTCTGGCCAATCTGAATTACGGCGGCGAATATTATCATGATTCGGTCGATACCAAGGATCAGACGGGTTACGCAGGCTCCACCCCTTCGGGCGGGCGTGGCGTTGGGAGCGCCTTTACGCAGCTCGCGTTGAACTGGAAGATCGTCCAGCTGACCGGCGCGCTGCGTTACGACAGCTATTATGCATCTGGCAGTGGTGTGAATTTGGCCTCCGGTTTCACCTCGGTCGCAGCAGGCGCCTTCCACAGGTCGAGCGGCTCGGACGCGGTGAATCCGAAAGTAACCCTGGCGGTCACGCCCGTACGAGGGCTTCAGCTTTACGGCAGCTACGGCCTTGGTTTCCGCCCGCCCGCCATGACCGAGTTGTTTATGGCCAGCTCGCACCCGGGGCTCAGCTTTCTCAACTTCATTCCCAATCCCGATCTTGCCCCCGAGCAGACTTACGGCTGGGAACTCGGCGCAAAGCTCCATTATCGCGACGTGCTGATGAATGATGACAAGATCGAGTTCGACGGCGATTACTTCGATACGCGCATCAAGAACTACATCGCTCAGACACGCGTGATCGGCCGCCCGGCCGCAGGCTCCTATATCCCGACTTATGGTTATTTCTATCAGAACATGGCGGGCAATACCTTTACCCACGGGTTCGAAGGCCAGGCAAAATACGACAACCGCTTCGTCTTCGCGACGCTCTCGTACACCAATACCACTACGAAATTGCCCTATGCCGATTATACCGGGTTTGGCGCGCTTCTTACCACTCCGCCGCGTTCTGTACTGGCGGGAACGGTGGGCGTGCATCTTCTCGATAACAAACTGTCGATCGGGGGGCGCATTCGCGCGGCCACCCAGACACTCGGACAGCCCGCAAGCAAATCAGCTCTCTACCCAAGGCAGGGAGGTTATGTGGTGTTCGATCTCTTCGGGTCCTATCAGCTCACAAAGCAGATCCAGATGTTCGTCAACGCGGATAACGTGACCAATCGCCGCTATTACACCAGCGCGATTTCGAGCATTCCCAACCAGGGCCTTACCGTGATGGGCGGTATGAGCTTCGCTCTTTCACGCTAACCGGTCACAGTTGCGTCACGCATCCTTGCCTTCGGGCGCGTGCTGCGGCAGGTGCGGCTCCAGAATGAAGGACTCGCACCATGCCTGCCACCCCTGCCCCTTTGCCACAAACCACGCTCGAACACCGGCTTGGGCACTGGATAAGGCAGTATGTGCACGGCTTCCCAGGCATGTTTGCGCTGTTCGTGCTCAAGCAGGGTTGGGCCTGCCTGTTTGGCGGGCTTATGCTTGGAGCCATTCTCGCGACACATGTTTTCTGGTCGCCGCACTGGCCTTTGCACCGCTACGACGCGCTTTTCGTCTTTGCCCTGTCGACGCAGGCCCTGTTCCTGATTTTTCGTCTCGAAACGAAGCAGGAAGCCATGATCATCCTGATCTTCCATCTGACCGGCACCGCCATGGAGTGGTTCAAGGTCTCGGCAGGATCATGGACCTATCCTGAGCCGGGCTTTTTCAAGATCATGCATGTGCCGCTATTTTCGGGATTCATGTATGCCTCTGTCGGCAGCTACATGGCGCGCGTGATCAGATTATTCGATATGCGGTTCCAGCCCTACCCGCGCTTCTCTGCCTCTCTCGCCCTTGCACTGGCCATCTACGCCAATTTCTTCACCCATCATTACCTGCCGGATTTTCGCTGGGTGTTGGTGATTGCCACCTTGTTGCTATATGGCCGATGCTGGATAAGCTACCGCGTGGTGGATAGCGATTGGCACATGAGGCTGCCTCTGGCGGCATTCCTCTCAAGCGTTGCGCTCTGGATTGCCGAAAACATCGGCACGTTCACCGGCACGTGGCTCTACGCCCATCGACAGTTCACATGGGTGGTGCATCCGCAGAAACTGGTCTCGTGGTATCTGCTCCTCTATGTCGCCTTCATCACCGTAACGCTGCTGATACGCCCTGACAGGACAGAACCCGACAGACAATGAGTGGTGACGGTCAGCCCCGCTTTACCTTCAGAAAACGGAAAATAGCCGTTTTCATGATAGGCATCGTCACGGTCGGGCTGATCTGCCGCCTCGCACCGACGGGCCTCGAACCATGGGCGAGAAAATGGAGCGGCTCGGTTCTGTGGGGCGCCCTTTTCTGGTGCATCGCCGCCCTTGTCACAAGCCCCGAACGACGCGTCATGCGTTTCCTTGTCGGCGCGCTCGGCGTTGCCGCAAGTGAATGGCTTAAAATGGTTCATCTGGGCCACTCGATGCCCTGCGCAAAACTGCGACAGGTGGCTTTCTTCTCGGCCGCATCTTCAGCTGGCGCGATCTCTGCGCCTATGTCGTCGGTCTAGTGCTTATGGAAGTGATGAGTGTCCTCATACATCTAAAGACGGAAACACGAAGCCGAACGGAAATCGGGAGATTGAAGTCATAAATATGACAGTGGCGTGACCGTTTTATTTCGGAGCCGATTTAATAAAACCATAATACTTCATTTCGTTTTATAGCGATATTTACGGCCCGTAATTCGATCACGAAGCGAAACGGCCCCAATCGATGAAATTCAGACTTAGCCTTGTTCTTTCCGCCAGCCTGCCAGCTCTTGTCATAGCCGGTCATGCGACGAACGGGGCCTTGGCTCAGGATGGCACACGCAGCCCGAAAATGACTGCAGCGAGCAAGACGACTGGCCCGGCTGCCGCCAAACAGGGCGTGAGCCCGGCCAGTACCGCAAAAAAGCGCGCAAATGCGGTCGACGCCAAGACGCCTGAATCGATCATCGTGCTCGGCGCGGGTCAGGCGCGTGAAACGCAAACTATCTCGCGCACTGCCATTCAGGAATACACGCCCGGTACGAGCCCATTCAAGGCGCTCTCGAAACTACCCGGCGTGATGTTCACCTCTTCGGATCCTCTAGGCTCCTATGAATGGTCGCAGCAGATCATCATCCGCGGTTTCGACCAGAGCCGCCTCGGTTTTACGTTCGACGGGTTGCCGCTGGGTAATCTGGCCTACGGCAATGATAACGGCCTTTCGATCGGACGCGCCTTGCAGACCGAAAATAACGGCCCGGCAACGCTCACTCAGGGAGCGGGTGCTGTGGGCGTCGCCGCCTCGAACGATCTCGGCGGCGCCCTCCAGTTCACCTCGATCGACCCATCAGACAAGTTCGGCGCCGATGTGAGCGGCACGATCGGCTCGGCCTCGACCTGGCGCACATTCGCCCGCATCAATAGCGGCCTCCTCAAAGGGGGCGGCAAGTTCTACGTGTCTTACGATCATCAGGACGCCAATAAGTGGAAGGGCGACGGCGTTCAGAGGCAGGATCAAGCCAATGCCAAATTCGTCCAGCCACTCGGCGATAACCTGAAACTGACTGTTTTCGGCGACTGGTCCAAGCGCGCTGAAAACGACTATCAGGATCTGTCGCTCTCCCAGATCAAGACATACGGCTATGATCTGGACAATATCACCGGCAATTACGCCCTGGCGAAGCAGATCGGTTATGCGTACCAGAACGGCACAGCATTCCCCAAAGGGATCGAAAATCAGGATACGGTCTATTATAATGCGGGCGGCCTGCGTGAGGATGCTCTCGGCTATGGCAAGCTCGATTTCAAGATCAACAACCGGCTCTCCGGCTATGTCACTGGCTATGGCCACACGAATTCGGGTGAAGGCGTCTGGGTTACACCTTATTCCGCCACCCCTGCGCAACTTGGCGGCTCTCCGCTTTCAACGCGCACGACCGAGTACGATATTCACCGCGCTGGCTTCATAGGTAGCCTGACCTATCGCATCGCCAATCACAGTATTGAAGGCGGGTTCTGGTTCGAAAACAACAATTTCAATCAGGCACGCCGTTTCTACCCGCTCGCACTGGACGGATCGCCATCGTCGACTCACTGGTACAAAAACAATGCCTTCGCGACGCAGTGGCAGAGCGCTTTCAACACCAAGACCTACCAGGTGCATCTGGGCGACACGTGGAAGATCACACCGAAGCTCAAGGTCAATTACGGCTTCAAATCGCTGATCGTCGATAATACGGCCCGTGCGATGAACGGTAATTATCTGGGCGCTCCTGTTGCGACCGCCTACCCGTCGGGCTCGCTGAACGCGACAAACGGATTTCTTCCGCAGGTCGGGGCCAATTACCGCTTCAACCATAATCACGAAATCTTCGTCGACTACGCCCGCAATATGGCGGCCTATGACAGCGCCCAGACCTCAGGCCCTTTCTCGACCACGGTCGCTGGTTTTCAGAAGCTTCAGGGCAATCTGAAACCGGAAATGTCGAACACCGAAGAGCTGGGCTATCGCTATCACACCAAGACTTTTCAGGCGACGGTCACAGGCTATTATGTCGAATTCGAAAACCGCCTGCTCTCGGTCACCCAAGGCGTTGGCATTCAGGGCAACGCCTCGGTGCTGTCGAATGTCGGTGGCGTGATCTCACGGGGCATCGATACGGCAGTGAACTGGCAGTTCGCGCCGAACTGGTCGATCTTCGCCTCCTATGCCTTCAACAACTCCTTTTATCAGGACGATGTGATGGCCAATGGCAAGGTCTCGGCTGCGATCAAAGGCAAGAACGTCGTCGGCATGCCGCGCAATCTGGCCAATCTGCAGATCGGTTATGATGACGGGCAGATCTGGGGCAATGTGCTGATGCAGATTCAGGATCGTCGCTACTACACCTACACCAACGACGCCTATGTGCCCGCGAATGACGTGTTCAACCTGAATGTAGGTTATCGCTTCAAGAGCCATAATTTCTGGTTGCGTGGGCTGGATACGCAGATCAACGTCTCCAATCTCTTCGACAAGCGTTATGTGGCGACAGTTGGCAGTAACGGCTTCATCAATTCCGATCCGTCCGGCTCATTCCAGACCCTGCAAGCCGCTGCACCGCGCATGGTGTTCTTCACCATTCGCAAGCATTTCAACTGAGAAACGGGGCATCCGTTATGAAACCCAGCCGTCGGCATTTCCTCAATCTAGGCGCTGCCGCTCTGGCTGGGGCCATGCTGCCTGAAAACCTGAAGCAAGCTCTGGCGATACCGGCCAATCGCGAAACCGGCACGATCAATGACGTCAAGCATGTCGTGATCCTGATGCAGGAAAACCGGGCTTTCGATCATTATTTCGGTACGCTGCGCGGGGTGCGCGGTTATGGCGACCCTCGCGCCGAACGACAGGCGGATGGCAGTTCCGTTTTCGCCCAGAAGGATGAGAAAGGCCGCGCCATCTGGCCGTTCCTGTTCGACACGGTGCATACCTCGGCAGCCTGTCTCAAAAGCCTAGACCATAGCTGGAAAGGGACGCAGGCCGCTTGGAATGAATGGGATGGCTGGGTGCCGCACAAAACGCCCATGACCATGGGCTATTTCACCCGCAAGGAAATCCCTTATTACTACGCTCTCGCCGACGCCTTTACGATCTGCGATGCGTATCACGCCTCTATATTTGGCCCTACCAATCCGAACCGTCTCTATTTCTTCACCGGCACGAACGGCCTTGCCGTCGGCGCCGACGGCAAGCAGGCGGTCGAGAATGTCGATGACGGCAACTGGTCTGCCGACATGACGCATGACAACCCGAAATTCACCCCTTTCGACTGGACGACCTATCCGGAACGGTTGCAGGAAGCGGGGATAAGCTGGAAATTCTATCAGGAATACGACAATTTTGGCGACAACCCTCTCGCCTCATTCAGGCAGTTCCGCAATCTTGATCGCAAGGGCTGGCGCTATCAGCGCGCGCGCGCCATCGTGCCCGGATCGAACAAGGACAATATGCACGAGCTCGAGGGACGTTATCTGCTCGACGCCTTCGAACATGACATCGTAAGTGGCACTCTGCCTCAGGTCTCATGGATCGTCCCGCCAGCAGCCTTGTCAGAGCATCCCGAAGCGCCGCCGGGCTTTGGCGAGCATCTGATTTCGAAGCTCATCGATATCTTCGTCCGCCATCCCGAAACCTGGGCGAAAACCGTCTTCATTCTCAATTACGATGAAAATGACGGGTTCTTCGATCACGTGCCGCCGCCAGTGCCTGCACTCACGGGTCAGGGAAGCAACGCCATCTCGACTACTGGCGAGAGCTATCATGGCGAGCCGGTCGGTCTCGGTCCGCGCGTGCCTGCACTGATCATTTCGCCATGGACGAAAGGCGGATGGGTCAATTCCCAGGTTTTCGATCACACCTCGATCCTACAATTCCTCGAAAAGCGTTTCGGCGTGACATGCCCTACCATCACCCCATGGCGGCGTTCTGTCTGCGGCGATCTGACCTCCGTCTTCGATTTTGCCAAGCCCGACGCGGAATGGTCGGCAGCGCTACCCAATACTGACGATTATCTGCCCCAGACGCGTCTTTCCTGCGCGCATCCGCCGCCAATCGTCCCCAAGCAAGGCAGTCTGCCGGTTCAGGAGACGGGGCAACGCTCGAGCCGCGCCCTGCCCTATCGCTTTGCCGTCGTGACCCATGTTGAAGATCCGACGAACCTGACTTTCACCAATACCGGCAATCAGGGTGTTGTTTTCCGCATTCGCCAGACCGGGCTGCCGAGCCAGCATCTGACCGTGCCCGCAGGCACGACCAGTCTGTTTGCCTGCGCGCCTGACTGCGTGGTGGAGATCTATGGTCCGAACGGGTTTTATCGCCTGCATCGCCCAGCAAGCGGCATCGCCCTGACGCAGGAAGAGAGAGATGACGGATTGCGGCTGATTTTCTCGGTATCAGACCCGTCGAGCAGGGAGGCGTTCCTCAACAATCTTTATAGCGACAAGCCTTCCGCGCTCACGCTCAATCCCGAGACCCGCTTCGTCGAGATCGTCGACCTGAGCGCCAGCCAGAACTGGTATCACCTCGAACTGCAAGACCCGGCGGGCACTGTTCTGCTCGCCCTGGCGGGCCATGTCGAAAATGGCGCGCCGAGCCATTCCGATCCGCGTATGGCCCGAAACCCGGCAAATCCGGCCTGAGCCAACCTTTGTGTCGTTTGGGAGACGCGCTCCAGTTCGAAATACGCGCCAATCCCGCGCCCGATTGACAGGCCAAGCGCGGAGATTAGGGTCACACGCGATGGTTCCCGCTAGCCGGGATGAAAAGGGAACATGGTCCGACGCCATGACTGCCCCCGCAACTGTAGGTGAAGAGAGTGATGACGCGGGCCTTTACGGCCCGGCCACTGGGTGTATCCCCCTGGGAAGGCCAGTCATCGCTCAGTGACGCACAAGTCAGGAGACCTGCCATCAGCCATGGTCACGGACGAAAACTGACGGGCGGGGTGTCCCGGAGGTGGCAGGTGCGAACCGGCCCATCGTAGTGACGTGAACAGACGGGATAAATCCGCCACCATGCGCCCTCTGCGCCCCTTCAGGTCTCTTCTTCTCGCAGGGCTTCCCCTGTTTTCCCTCCCTCAGGCTATCGCGCAGGATCAAGGCGCGAGTGACGAATATATCACCGCCCACGGTCAGAGCACCGGGCTAAATGCGCGCCCAGCTATCGGCGGCCGGCTTGGTCTCAGCCTGCAACATAATCCGGCATCGATTGCGATCATTGATCAGAAAATCATATCGCTTCGCGGCTACACGCAGGCCGAACAGGCTGCGGATGCCGCACCCGGCGTGACGTCCGGCGGGTCGCCGGGAAATCCGGCACAGCTCATGATGCGCGGGTTCAGCGGCAATCAGATCCTGATTCTGCGCGACGGGTTCTATTTCGGGCCTACCACCATGGTGAACCGCCCCCTGAACGCCTTTAATCTCGAGGCGGTCGAGGTACTCAAAGGCCCCTCTTCCGTTCTCTACGGACAGGGCGCCGTGGGCGGCACGGTCGATATGCGCACACGCAGCCCCGACCCCGATCGCGCGCATCTCGATGCGCTGGTTTCCTATGGCAGCTTCAATAGCTGGAACGCCGGTATTGGCGGCTCCTTGCCGCTCTCATCCACTCTGGCGATACGCAGCGATTTCAGTCGCACCTCTTCCGATGGCTATGTCAAAGGTGCCAATCCACACAGCAATGACTGGACGACCACCCTGCTCTGGCACCCGTCGCAGAATTTCTCGGCACGGCTGGGCATGGATTATCTGACTGACGAACTCTCGACCTATTACGGCGCCCCACTGGTACCCGGCTCCGCCGTGCAGGACCGGGCCGGTGGGCTGCTCCATTCATCAAGCGGCCTGGTTGTCAGCAAGGCCTCGCTCTGGCGCAACTACAATGTCGCCAACCCCCGCGCCAGTTCGGTCAATGCAACACCGACGCTGCATCTGAACTGGATCGTGAACGACCGCCTCACCCTGCATAACAAGGCCTATTTTTCCTACGCCAAACGGCGTTGGGACAATGCCGAGAGCTACAGCTATATCGGCAGCAGCGGCGCTGTCGATGCGAGCGGTGCTGCAATCGCGCCGGGGCGGATCGGGCGAGACCGGTTTTACGTCTATCAGAACCAGCATCAGGTGGGCGACACGATCGACGCCCGGTTCGACACTACGGTGTTCGGGTTGAAGAACCGGCTGGTGATCGGTGGAGACGCCTATTATCTGCGTTTCATCCGCAATCGTGGTTTCCCCGATGCCAGCTATGCCGACAGCGTCTCACTGATTGACCCCGAAGGCAGCGCATTGGGGAATTTCGAAGGGGAATACCCCTACCGTAAATCGCCCACCACCCTGATCGATGCCGGGCTTTTTCTGGAGGATACGCTTTCAATAACACGCACTCTGCGTCTGGTCGGCGGGTTCCGCTATGACTGGCTCTCGCTCGACCGGCAGAACTACAACCAGAACGGTCAGTACAATGCGGCGACAAGCTTCAAGGGTCACTACAACCCGGCCAATTTCCGCGTCGGCCCGGTTTACGACATTCTACCCAATGTGAGCCTGTATGGCGTTTATACGACCGCAGAAGACCCGCCGGGCTCAAACCTGTTTCTCGCCAATAAGGGGCAGTTCAGCCGTCTGAGCCACTCAAGCCAGGGGGAGATCGGCGTCAAGGCAAGCGCGCTCTCGGGTCGGCTCGTCACCACGCTCTCCCTTTTCGATATCAGACGGACACGGGTTTTGGTCCAGACCGGTCAGGATGCCGTCTCGACCGCGGGAAGTCAGCATTCGCGTGGCATGGAGGCGCAGGCCGATTGGCGCCTCGACCGCCATTGGACCCTCTCGGGCAATGTCGCCTACACGGACGCGCATTACGGCACGTTCTATCCCGATGCCGCGACAGATGCGTCGGGCAATCTGGTTCCGAATGTCCCGGCAGTGACGGCCAATCTCTGGGCTGTCTGGTCTGCGGCATTCGACCTTCCCGTCGATCTGGGGGCAGGCATGCGCTATGTTTCGTCACGCAAGGGAGACTTCGCCAACATGCTCTCTCTCAAGGATTACGCCCTCGTCAACGTGTTCGCGGGCTGGCATCTACGCAAGGGTTTCACGCTCTATGGTCGCATCGACAACCTTGCCAACAAGCATTTCGTGCAATGGGCCGATACGAGTTACCCATCCGAGGTTCTGATCGGCGCGCCCCGTTCTTTTTCGATCAGCATGCAGGCAGGATTCTGATAGCCGCTTCCGATTCCTGAACTTCTCTGTTCTTCAGTGCGACAGTTTGGACGCGAGAGAACGTGGTCACCGCCACGATAGCCAGGCGGCGACCACATTTTCTTCAGGCTTCGCCTTGCGTATTGGTCGATAAAGGCTTCGGCATGGTTGTATTGACAGGGTAAATTGTCATCAGGCGCTTCACACGAAGAGTCAGGCGCGGGTGACTCAGGCAGATCTCGCGGCAGAACCCGGCAAAGCCAAGCATGCGTTGCTCCTGAGCGACAAAAGCGATCGGGTTCATCTTGTGGTTCAAACGTTTGGCGCCGCAGGCAAGCATCTGCAACGCAGTGAACGCCTCATTTTCGTTTTCGAGAAGAGACGCGCCTACAGCGTCGCAGCTATACTCACGTGCGCGCGAATAGGCCGGGTAGAGAAACGGCACGATGACTGCCGGGTAACGAATGAGTTGCTTCAACGGGTTGAGATGTCCAAGCACATGGTGAGCGATCTCGTGCCCGATGACGAAGCGAAGCTGCGCATTATCTTCAGCTTCCACAAGGGCCGAGGTCAACAGCACATAGCGTCCGCGCGACAATCGAAGAGAGAGCGCATTCATTGCGCCATGGGAATTATAGACAAAAGCTTCAGGTGCTGCTTTCAAACCCAAATTCTGACTGACTTCGGCGAAGATGGCGTGTAGTTCTGGAAACTGGCGCTCAGACAGCGCCACCATATTGCCGAGCATCCACGCGCGGAACAACGCTGAGAAGAATTTCATCATGACCCAAAGCAGCGCGCCGTAAATCGCTACGAGGATCAGTGCAGCAACTACGTTTTTCTGCACCAAAATACTCAAAATAATCACTAACCAGAACGTACATCCGATGATCGTCAGGGCTGCGCCATAGCGCTTTTCTTTAGGGTGAATGCAGGCTGAAACATGTGGTGACATAATCATCCTTCCAAAAACAAATAAAATCTAATTTGAACATACCTATCGAAATATAGAATTACTATATGGCAAATTTCAAAAAACTATTTCTTCAATACCCCACATGAAAATGCGACATTCTGCTTCGACTCAACCTGCTTCATAGCTTCGAAAGTCGGGTTTGCGCTTTCTCTCCCATCCACGCTATCCTGAGATGAAACATCGAAAGGGTGGGTATGAGCGATCTGACTGCGGTCCTCGCAGACATCGGTATTTTTGTCTGCGTCCCCTGGGTGCTTTGGCGCCTGCTTGGCCGCGTCATACCCATTGCTGTCATTCCGATCCTGATCGGTATCATGGCGGCGGTCTGGCACTTGCCACTCAAAGAGCTTGGTATCCCTTCTTTCTATGGCGATACTATCGGTTGGATCGCTGTACTGGTGCTCGCCTTCACCGCAGGAATGGAAATGTGGCAGCACCCCGAGGGCCAGACTACAGAAAACGCCCTGCCAAAGCCGAGCCTCGCGCGCCTGTTAGGCGGTGCTGCCATGGCGTTGGGAGGGCCGTTTCTGATAGGGACGATCCTCGTTTACTACTTCTTCCTGCCACTACCCGGCTGGCACGCTCCTGCCGTCACACCCGCGATCGCGGCCGCATCCATAGGTCTGTGCATTGCCGTCAGTGCCCTGCCTGTGCTCATCGGCATCGTCAGGGAATTGCCGATCGCAGACAGGCCCATCGGCCAGCTTGCACTTAAACTCGCCGTGATCGACGATGCAACGCTCTGGATTGGCCTAGCCCTCTTGCAGTTTTCTGCTGAACGTCAGACCGCCATGCATAGCTGGGGCCTGCGTGAAGGTGGCGCAGCCCTCCTCCTTATCGCTCTCGCGGTTGGCGGCTCACTGGCGTCACGCCATATACGCAACCCGCCGCGACTGCTGATCTGGGCTGTGGTGCCGCTTTATCTCAGCCTGGGTTCCTGGGCGAGCATGACTTTGGGCTTGCACGAGCTGATCGGCGCTTATTTTGCCGGCGCTTTCATGCCGCCCTCATGGGTGAGACGCCTGCCCTTCGAAGCCATCTCAACTCTTGCTCTGGTCTGGGTCGCTCCTCTCTTCTTCGGTCATAGCGGCATGCGCATCAACGGCGATGCCCTGACCTGGCCGTCCGTCCTGGCCTCTCTTTCGCTCGTCGTCATCTCGATCGTGGTCAAGATGGGTTCGATCTATATTTTCCCGCCTACTGCTGGGCTGTCCCGGCGTCAGACCCTAGGTCTCGGCGCCCTGCTGCAATGCAAAGGATTGATGGAAATCGTAGCCGCCACAATCCTCCACGAACAGGGCATGCTGTCTGAATTTGCCTTCGCGTCGCTCATGGTTCTGGCGGTCATCTCAACCCTGCTCACCGGACCTCTTTTCCATCTGCTCAAACCGAGGAGACCGGTTACCTCGTAAGAGATAGCCGCACAGCTCGGCTCTCATCGAGACTTGTGAGCCGTGTAGCATCTGACAGTCGTGAGATTGCTCATAAGGAGGCAAAGAGGTCGCTGCGCGTGGAGATCTTTCGATCCTTATGAAACACGAAACGTTTGAATATATCGAATTGTGCCCGCTGCCCCCCCCCCGTCTACGTTGAGCCAGATTAGGAGGATCACGACGTGGTAGAGGAAAGAAAAAGACGATAAAGCATCTATCGTCATAGGGCATGAAATCGGGCGTCAGTGCTCGGCGACATCGGGTCTAAGACGCAGCTCGTTCGCCACCCAGCGCGTTTCCCTTAGTCGAGATATTTACGTGCTAACGGATGTAGCTGATACGCCGTATCAGGCATTGTTTCCTTATTATGCAATGCAAGCACTTACCGCGTTGCCGTTAATTGGCAGCAGCTTTCCGTGTTGCAACAGGAGAGTGAGACCTCCTATTTTCGCCGCACAGGAGACGTATATTCAACCACGGGATCGCGCATGATATTGCGCAACGCGTTGAAATCCTACTTTTCCAGTTATATTACGCCATACGGTTACCACGGCACCGGATCGCTCGCTGCATCCGTCTGTACGCAGCCGACCTTGCACGCCTGACTCACCGAGAGTTATCCTCTGCAAACATCTTACGGGCTTATACTACTTTATAACCCTTTTCCTGTTTTTTGGGTTGAGATGCGCGTACGGCGATAGCTGTGCGTGTAGACTGCGCTGGCGCCCAGTCCTGCCTGTTTTGAGTGCTGAGGGGGATACCGGAACGCAAAAGAACGCCTCGCGCTGTGAAGCTGAGACGTTGAATGGGAATTTTTTGGATATGGTTGCGGGGGAAGGCAACCAACGATACTTGCGATTGGTGGACCGCGAGATACCCCGCCGCGCCGCATGAGAAAGCGACCATGCCATGGACCCATGGGCTTATCCAATTGAAATCCTTGCCACAGGCAATAGGCCGCATAGATGATCCCACATCATGGTCATTATATGAAGCGCTCCGTCATATCTGAGACCACATTCCTCTCCGGCGCCTTCGATCCATCAGGGCTAATCGCGACGGAACGGCTGAGCAATATGCTGCATATCACGAGGGGTGAACTGGCCGCCACGCTAGGTCTGTCACGTGACGCCGTCTCCAAAAGCGCCCGCCTCGGCCGTCCCGCCACCCAGCCGAAGCTGCGCGACATGGTCGATGTCCTCAATCGCGTCCGCCCATGGGCGGGCTCAGCCCAACAGGCTTTCGCATGGTACCAGTCACACCCCCTGCCCTCCTTCAGTGACCAGACTGCCGAGGCGCTCGTCCGGGAGGGACGCGCCGATGCCGTCCGGCGCTACCTAGATAGGATTCAACCGGCGGTTACGTGTGAGGTTTTCCGGACGGGTATTCCGGGCTCACAATCCCTGCTGGTCTTTCACCCCCCTGTCAGGCGACGGTGCGGCGCATCGCGGCGGGCGATTCAATCCAGTCGGCACACATGCTTTTTATACATCACTTCGGATAAAAAGCGCCCAGCTTGAAGCCCAGTAGGGTTTTCCTTTCTAACCTCAACCTGAACTGCCCCGGGTTTACCGGAGAGTAAAACACTCGGAGGATGAACCCTATGGCAGAGAAGAAGAAGGCATCGCGTTATTCGCCTGAGTTCCGTGAGCGCGCCGTGCGCCTTCTGGACGAACATCGATCGGATTACCCGAGCCTATCGGCGGCCTGTCGCGAGATTGGTGGCAAGCTGGGCTGCTCGAGCGACAGTCTGCACGACTGGTGGAAGCAGGCCCGACGGGACGCTGGGGCGCGACCGGGGCCGACCTCGGCCGAGACTCCCAACCAGCTCTGGGTCTCGGACTTTACCTATGTCCAGACCTGGAATGACATGGTCTATGTGGCATTCATCATTGATGTGTTCGCCCGCAGGATCGTGGGCTGGAAGGTCTCGAATTCCATGACCACCCAGCTCATGCTCGACGCCCTTGAACAGGCCATCTGGGAACGAAAGCTTGCGGGAAACAAGGCGCTGATCCATCATTCGGACCGTGGATCACAATACCTGTCGATCCGGTATACCGAACGCCTGGCGCTGTCTGACAACGATGCCTCGGTCGGCACGGTTGGTGACAGCTACGACAATGCACTGGCGGAGACGATCAACGGTTTATACAAGGCCGAGGTCATCCATCATCTGGGGCCATGGAAATCCATGGCGCAGGTCGAACGGGAAACCCTCAAATGGGTGGACTGGTATAATAACCGACGCCTGTTGGCGCCAATCGGCTACAGGCCTCCCGCAGAAGCTGAACGGGCCTTTTATGCAGATCAGAGCAGGCCTGATCTCGCAGCCTGATTACTGAACAAATCGCTCTCCGGTAAACCCGGGGCAGTTCAGTTACCCCCAACCCGACAGCCTGCTAGAGGATTTTGGATCCGCCGAGATCATTTTCATGGTGCTTTCTTATATAATCCGTTATTTTTTGATCAAATTCTCTAATTCCAAAAAATTCTGTATTTATATTTATAACACTATATATAAAATTACCTCGATATTTTAAATTTTCATCGTCAGTAATAAAAAAATCTGCCTTCCATGCATGCATTAAATGCTCAGAGTCTCGATAACTACTCTTCAGCTTCCTTTTATCTGATTTTTTTGGTACTTTGTATTTTATAAAATCCAAAAAATCCCATATATTTTTTACATTATCAATAAAATCTGTATCAGAATCACATTTGGTACTTTTATTTATTAAATCTTTTAGAGAAAAACTATAAGCTTTAAATAAAATATATCCACTTAAATATTCATATAAATTATCATCTATGTTTTGTAAAAATTTGTTTATATCGTCGTTTATTTCGGACACAACATCTATCGATATTTTTTTTTCGTCTCTCATACAATCATCAATATGAGGCTGAAAAATTTTTATGTTTTCTGCAGCCTCCGTCACCGGATACCATAACAAGACTCTATCTACAGTATTTTCTATTTCTTCGCTTCCAAAAGATAATTCACCTTCGCACTTTATAAAAATATTATTATTGCAGATATCAGATAAACTCTTAAAATATTCTTTTAAATATAGTTTGTTCATTTTTATACCATCTTCTGTTGCATAAGAACTGTATGCAAATACAGATCCTGAAATATCTATATATTTCCGGAACCTCGAAAGATATTTCGGAGAACTTGATAATTTTGAGATAAAATTTTGGTCTACATAAAATATAGTTTTTTCAAATTTCGATTTTTTAAATGAAAAATTCTGTTTATTCGATAGACCAGCATGTGAAATAATAATATCATTACATTTTTCAATTCTCCACGAATAATATTCTAAAGACAACCTCTTTATACACAACTCAATATCATTAATATAATTTATAAATTTCGTTAAAAACGAACTATCTAATTTTTGTTCAATATATTTTTTTGCTGAAAAAATATCAGATTCTACTTCTATTTTTTTATTGACTACGGAAAATTTGTTACATATATGATTTATTATTTCTGTATGTTTATGGTTTATATTAACTATCTCCGTTAAAAAACTATTTAAAGCCCTTTCAGATGATATAAAATCATATTTCCCGTCGCATTCGGACGAGCAGTCTTCCGGAACGTTTAAGTTCCTTGATTCCCTTATAACATCGAAATATTTTTCTTCATGAGATGATGAAAAATTTCCAAAATCTGAGATCAAGTCCTCTATCCACGCTTCGTTTGCATATGCCCTAGCAAGAAGATATCCACATATTTCACTCACTAGATCTTCCTTTTCTGAATTTTAGCGGAGTCTATCGTCGAAATAAGGTGCCGCAAAATAACAACTTCGTTGCGAAAATAATCTTTCTCACATTCCATTATAACGTCTCTAGTCCCGCAGCTTTCTGCATTCGCGTTTCCAATTCATTAGAGCGTATTGTGGATAGCTTGAATTGTGAGGATTCCCAATTGGGACGAAATGTGATTCCTATTTTGGACTAGTGGAGGAGGCCGGTCCATGATGCCGAGAGCGTATTCACAGGATTTGCGTGACCGTGTGATCGACGCGGTGACGACGGGCGGCATGAGCCGTCATGCGGCTGCGCGCCGATTTGGCATCAGTATCGCCTCGGCCATCAGATGGGTGCGGCTTTTCGAGCGAAGCGGTAGCCGGACGGATCGCGGCACAGGCGGCCACCAGCCCTCGTCGGTCAGGCGCCATCGTGAACGGCTGCTTGCGCTGGTGGAGAAGGAATTCAGCCTGACACTGCGGGCGATGTGCGAGCGGCTGCAAAAAGAGCGGGGCGTGAAGGCCGATCGCTCGATCCTGTCGCGGTTTTTCCGTGCCGAGGGCATCACTATCAAAAAAAACCGTGCTCGCCAGCAAGCAAAACCGGCCGGACGTGGCGCGAAAACGAACATGGTTCGGACCTGTGGCTGGGGGCGACGCGGTCATCGGGTGCGAGACACCACTCCACACAAACACTGGAAGACCCTTGGACTTGCTACGGTTTTGTGCCGGTATGTGATCTTGTTAGGCGGCTTTGGCCTCGAAAGCGAGTGGGCTGATGCTGCCGAGATATGAATGGCGGCGTCGCGGGTTGTAGAAGCCATTGACGTACTGGAAGATGGCGGCGGTTGCCTGCCGCCGAGTGGGCCATGTCTGTCGTCAAAGCATTTCGGCCTTCAGGCTCTTGAAGAAGGTCTCCACGGCTGCATTGTCGAAGCAGTTTCCTTTGCCGGACATGGATAGCATCATCCTGTATTCCGTCAGTTTCTGCTGGAAATCGTGCGAACAATACTGGCTGCCACGATCAGAGTGGAAAATACAGCCAGGCGACGGATCGCGCAGTCGCACCGCCATGTCGAGCGCTTTGATTGCAAGGTCCTTTTTCATCCGGTCGCTCGCGGCCCAGCCAATGACGCGTCGGCTGAACAGATCGATGACGACAGCCAGGTAAAGCCAGCCCTCGTTTGTCCAGATGTAGCTGATATCGCCTGCCCATTTCCGGTTGGAAGCGTTGGCCACGAAATCGCCGTTTAGAACATTGGCTGCAACACCAAGGGAATGACGGCTGTCGGTTGTGACTTTGTGACGACGGATGCGCACTGGGCGTATCCCGTTGAGTTTCATCAGCCGCCCCACACGACGTTCGCCGACATCGAGCCCCGCCTCCTTGAACTCCATGGTCATCCGAGGGCGACCATAGGTGTGGTTGCTCAGGGCAAAATGCTCTCGGATATGCGCCAGTGCCTTCAAGTCGATGCGTTGGCGCAGGCACACCGGCCTTACTTTCCACGCCCGATAGCCACGCGTCGAGACCTGCAGAACCTGGCACAATCTTTCGATGGACCAGTCATGGCGGTGCTCACGGATAAAGGCGAACCTCACGTCTTTTGGCTCGCGAAGAACTGCGCAGCTTTTTTAGGATCTCCCTCTCCTCCCGAAGAACGCCGTTTTCCAGGCGAAGACGCTCGTTCTCCCGAGCAAAATCTGTCTGTGATTCGGGTGCTGACAGTTCGGCGGTCCGATACTGCGAAATCCAGTGCCCAAGCGTCGATTTGCCAATCCCCAGATCCGCCGCCACGCGGGTCCGTGATAAACCGCTGCTCAAGGCAATCCTCACCGCTTCTCGGCGAAATTCTTCTGTGTGCGTTACAGCCATGATCTCGTGTATTCCCCGATGCGAGCTTAAAACGCTCAGTCAACCGAAACAAAACCGTAGCAAGTCCAGTAAACGTTGCCGCGCGGGTGTGCCGCATGGCCATTGCAAGACCACGACCTTCACTGGGGCGCTGCGCGCCACCGGCCTGACCGCGCCGTTCGTGCATGATGGGGCGATGAACGGTGCCGTATTCCAGACCTATGTTGAGCAGGTGCTCGTGCCGACCTTGCGGCCTGGCGATATCGTCATCCTCGACAATCTGCCTGCCCATAAAGGAACCGTAGCGCGCGAGGCTATGGAGGCGGTCGACGCCAGGCTGTTGTTTTCCCGCCCTACAGTCCTGACTTCAACCCAATCGAGAATATCTTCACCAAAATGAAGCGTGGATCAGACGGGCGGCACCTCGAACCCTCGACGCTCTTCAGGATACGCCCTGTGGAGCAATTGACGATATCTCTCATCGTCAGGCCGCTGCATGCTTCACCGCCGCTGGATATGAACCAGACTGATCGGATTATGCCCTGGCATTTTGGTCTTGCCGCTGCCACAACCTGCGAGCACGACGTAATGTCCCATCGAGTTATAGGCTGCTTGCTGGTCTGGATTACGGGCTAGGTCCGCCGCTTGAGTCAGATGAGCGGCGCTGACACTACGCAAGGGCATCGCGAATCTGCTCCAACGCCTGCCCTCGTTCGACGACCAGACCTCCGAAACGCTCGTCCGGAAGAGCCCAACCGACGCCGTCCACCGGTATCTCGACCGGTCGGCGACTGTAGCATGTGAGCAAAAAGTCCGGCTTTGGCGGTAGGCCAAAAAGCAACCCGACCCGCTGTGTAAGACTGCAGTCATGCATTTTTCTTATCATCTATCTGCATGAATTGGCAGCCATCAACCATAAGAAACAGTGTGATGCATATCCCGCGCGCGTCAGGGTCATAGGTGACCCGCCAATTCTGAGTGACAGGACGCATTTTGTGCGTTATCAATAGTCCGGTAAGGGTATTTTTAATATACACAATTCGCAACACATAATTAAAGACCCGTTGCGGCAGAACATCCTTACGAGACCGAGAAGTAAAGATAAGACTGAATCATTCGAACGAAAAATAGCATGAATCATTCGGACAAAATAGCGGCGGACAAAACTTCTCTTGGGTTTGAATTCCAAGATCTCGTTTACATCGAAAAGCTTATAGAACTCAGACCAGGACAAACGTTAGGTCTTGAGGTCCACGACGATATTCATATAGAGACTGCTGCAAACGACGCGTCCATCGAAAACTTTCTGCTTGTTCAAGTCAAGCACTCTGTCGATTCCGGTAATATTACAGACCGAGATATTGACCTATGGAAGACCATCTACAACTGGCTCAAGCTCGTTCCAAGCCTACCATCTTCCCGAACACTCAGATTTCAACTTTACACCAATAAGAGTATCAACAACCAAGCGTTTGTAAGCTTACTAAAAGCTCCGCTTCATAACATTCAGGCAATTCTAGATCACATAAGAAAGACAAATCAAGAAATTTCCGCAGCGGAATCAAAAAAGAAGCCAGATGATTCACCGAATCCGCTTGCAAAATACGTGCAGTCCATTTCGCAAGCACACGACGAAGAACTAAAATTTATATTCGAACGATTTGAGTTTTATTCTGATAACTCGTCCATCATCTCAAGGATATCTTCTGCACTGAGACAGCTTTCTATTCCGACATCACGCTTAGAAGATACCAGAAAGCACGTGATCGGCGCATTCAAGGAGTCGAAATTCTCGCGAATTATAGCAGGAGAAAAAGTCGCAATCACTTTCGACGATTTCCGAATCGCCATGGGATTTGATAGAATCATTAGATCAGCCAGAGCGGAACCCACAGATTTTGAGCAATTTGTCGACATATATTACAGCTATCAACGGCCAGACAGGCTATCTTTTATTAACAGCAAATTTCACGATCAACTTAAAGACATTGGCATTAGTGATAATGAAATCGTTGACCGCGGGGTTGAAATGATGCTGGCAGAGCAATTTATGGAGTCTCTCCAGAAAGCTGGTTCATTTAGTGCGACTGAAAATTCAAGACTAGAAAATAAAGCTTTTACTGAATGGAAACTTTTACACAACCAATCACATCGCAATGCAATCGACGGTGATGAGGCGGCACATCAGAAAGCATCACTGGGCTGCTACGACCAAACGATGCGCAATCCCCTAAAAGCTGGCAATATCGAGCTTCCTAGTAACTTGAGCTGTGGAAAATACATTAAGCTCTCCGACATTCCTCGCATCGGGTGGCGCAAGAACTGGCAGAACAGGTTCTGAAAATGAATCGCGTGTCCCAAAACGAGTTGATCGGTACTGTCGCTATCCAAAGCGCGCTGGAAAATTCAACAGAACGCCGTCTATCTCTAGCTAAAACGATGCTAGTCCTGCCCTTACTTTTTGATAGGATCATACGCTCAGTCCTAAAGAGGAAAAACAGCATCGTATTGAGCAGCAAGGATCTCTTAATTTCCAACCCAAATGCATTTGTCACGTTACGCACAAGATATGAGGATTTGACCATCACTTCGTTGAATACGATACTTCTTGCACAAGAACTGGGCATGGCGACACTAGAGAACGATCACCTAGTACTCAAGAAGAGAATATTTCTTCAAGAAAACTTGCAGATCGGAAAAATTGCGTCAGATATTTTGGCGTCCGGCCCCAAACTTGCTCTAATTTTGGGCGAAAATACGGCAGACCTCTATCAAACATTTAGGATTGAGCTGTGAGCAATATTCAGATCTCAAATCTTGTTCTTTGGCAAAAAAATGGCATCAAACGAACGCTTAACTTTCTACACAATCGCGTGAATGTCATCACAGGCGATTCCGGAAAGGGTAAATCATCGATTTTATTTATAATTGATTATTGTCTTCTAGCACGTGAAACCACGGGCATATCGAAAACAAACATCGATTCTAAGGTAGACTGGTACGGCATCAAAATTTCCATAGACGGCAAAGAACTTGTCATCGCACGTCCCTCTGAGAGCAACGGAGCGACGGACCAAGCATATTTCAGCGAGAACGGCACCATCCCAACTTTACCCATACTAAACGTCCAAATCGACAATCTGAAGAAAGTGCTTAGCAGCGCCTTTGGCATCGATACCGAGTTGCGGGTACCCTACGGCGGTCGATACATCAAGGCAGGATCAAAAGTTTCTTTTCGAAATTTCCTCGCTTACAGCTATCAAGACCAAAATACAATTGTCGCGCCAAACCATCTCTACATTCGGCCTACCGATGGCCGCTACCAAGAGGCTATCGAACGGACGTTTCGAATGGCCATTGGGGCGGAGAATGTGAGCACAGCACTTGCTCGAAATCGCCTTGCTGAACTGGAACGAAGGAAAGCGGTTCAGGCTAGAAAAAATGAGTCTTACGCCAAATCTGCAAATGCTTTTTCGGAAGAGGTAGAGGCTCTATCCAGTGAGGCCTACTCGCTTGGTGTGATCGAGCGCAAGCCTGAATCGTACGAAGATAGCTTCACTGCACTTCGCGAATTAGTGGCAACCCCCGTAGCTCCAAGTGACCATAAACGTGAAGTCGAGAGGTTCGAGCGTGAAATTTTCAGCTTGTCTGCCAAAAATCGTCAATTGAAAGCGTTCATCGACGGCAAACCTGCATTCACTATTGCATTGAAGGAAACCGAGGACGCACTCAAACCTGTTAACGCGTTCAATTCACAAGCCGACGACATATTTCCTTCCCAGTTTGCCAACGAAGTCATTGCTAGGTTACAGCGAGAACTATCCGACATAAAATTATCATTACGAGATCGTAAAATCTTTCCTTTCTTAGACGAAGTCAAAAATATTTATGAGGAAAACGAGAATAAAATCCAAACACTCAGAGAAGAATTGTTAAAAATCAAAACAAAACAGCCAATCCAATACAATCCTAATGATTATTATCGTTACTTGGGACGTCTGGAAGCAAAACTTGAAGTCTACCGTCAAAGCGAAGACCAGGTCATTCAACCACCGCAAGACGATCTCGACGACTCTATTGCCGACCTACGGCAGAAAGTGGAACAGAACGATGAGAAAAGTCTGTTAGCGAAGCAAGAATTGAATCGTTTGATTAACAAACGGCTTACGACACTACCGCTAAAGGGTTACAATAATTTCTCCGCTTTTTATTATGAGAAAGAAAAACTGATTCACCTCCATTCATCTGATCTGGCGACAATAGAAAAAATGCCTGATGTGGGAAGTGCATCAAACTATCTTTATATCCACGTTTCCTATTTCCTCGCATTGCACGAGATCGCCAAGACAAGGCAGATCCCTTGGGTTCCCTCTTTCTTGGTGCTTGATCAGGTCAGCACGCCATATTTCTCAAGCGATGGTAAGCCCAACGATGATATCCGTAGCTTGGATAAAATTTTGATAGAATTAAACAAGTTCGTCATAGATATGGACAAATTTGGTGGTTTCCAGATTATCTTATTAGAACACATCGACAAAGAACACTGGGCTTCACTGAATCTGGACCGGTTCTATCTTGTGGACAACGAACTCCGCGACAACTATGGCCTTATTCTAGAAGCTCCGGGAGATGAAAGTCCGGCAGAACCGCCCAAGTAGAGGTGAACTGATGCCCTTAGCCAATGAACTGGCTTGAAGTTCTTCTTTTTTTGGATCGCCTCGGGCCGAAATTTCTGTGGTAGCAGATGCACCAAATTGGTGGCTGGATGAAACATGCCCGATTGGGTTCAATATCGGTATGGCTGAATTATTGGTTGTGCAGACCTTGACCGAGAAGCGTGCCGAGGTCCTCGGACGGATCAGGGCCTATGAGGCTCAGATCGCACAGGCGAAGCCTGATCTGGCTCATGTAAACGCGACAATCGAGCTATTTGCTGCACCCGAACGACAGCGCATCCGTTACATGGTCAGCCATGGATTTTTCAAAAGGGGGCGAGATCGCCGATATCTGCACGAGCCATCTCGGGGTGGATGGCACGATGAATATACACCAACGCGCTGAACGTGTCATGGCCGAACGCGGCCTCGACACTTCGGATACGACGTTACGCAATTTTGTCGTGTTCAAGGTTGTCCAGGCCCTCCACCACGCCAGACGCTGCAAGCTCCTCCGTATTGGTCGCAAAGCGTAAAGGCACGTGCGTCTGGGCACCAAGGGACGGCATCACGTTGCGCGTCGTCGCCAGTAGCCCTTCCGTGCCCGACTGACGGTCACTGCCAACGCTCTGCCAGTCAATCGATCAGCCAGGCGCCCGTTGCTTTCTTGGCGGTGATCCTCGAGCCACGCCGCATGGGTTCCGTAGGCGTCAAGATATCGTCCATCGACCCTCAGATGATGGCCGCCGATCATGCCCCTGAGGCGAGAGAAAAGGCTTTCGGCAAAATTGGTATGCACGCCATCGCGCTGCCGATCCAGACCCGCCTCAAGCAGGGCCTTCAATTCAGCCTGCTAGGCGACAGGCCGATCCGGCGTGCTGATAGTCGCGCAGGCTATCGGGTCCTTCGGTATTGAAACGGTGAACCCAGTCTCGCAATGTCTGGCGCTCCATGTCGCCTACGCGGGCCGCAAGCCGCCTCAGGTCAGAGGCTGAATAGTCATCCCGTAGCTTTACCGCTGCCGTCATCAGTCCGATCCTCCTGCCTCAGGAGAATCATAACCGGCGCCGTTCGTCACTTCACCCACGCGTCAGTCGCTACGTCCTTTGGTATAAGCTTTCTGTCCCGGAACGTTTACGGACTTTCCCCTGATTGTGTGCTCGTCCGCACTAGGAGGAATCCTCCCAATGCATTTTGCAATTGGTAGCGGTTAGGCTGGCCCGATTTGAACCTGCGAAATTAAGTTATTGATCTTGTTAGGATTTATTTTTATTCACCCATGCATCATAGAAAAACCCCACGAACCGGTTGATTTCGTGGGGTTTTTTAGGGTGTTTCTGGTTGCGGGGGCGCGCAAGCACCGATACCCACATTCACTTCAGGCGGCAATATAATTGATTAATATCAATACACTAACGTCTTTCCTCACGACAGGCGCTTTGGCGTGCGTTCGCCGGAGAGCGAGTTTGACCAAAGTGAAGCGGTCCGCCTCCGGGCCAACGCTCTCATAGTAATTCAGCACCGAAAGTTACTCGGCGTGGGCGAACGACCCGCCGACGAATTGAGCAAGCTATCCGCGGAGCCTCAAACTGGCAGAGCGTGGTGGGCCGTCTGCTCCGCATCAGTCTGACCCGCGGCCGGTTCGCGCCTGCCGAAGAGCCCGGAGAACTCACGCTCCGGCCCTAGAAGCCAATACTTGAGCGGCAGATTGGAAGGAAGGTCAACGGGTTGATGCGCTCGGACCGGGCAAGCTGGCGGTTCAGACGGAGCCGATCTGGGTCTAAGCTCGGATGATCAGCCCCAGTTAGCAGCGATCAGCACGCAACCTGACGAGACCGCTATCGAAGTCGCCGTTACCGTTCCGAAGCCAGTCGCCAATACGGTCGGCAAGCGTATCTGCGCCCGCCCCGCGGAGGCCGCATTCCCATACAGTCGCAATGCGCCAGTCCGCGCGACGCAGGGCATCGGCCGCGTCCCTGTCGCGCACGATGTTGCGTTCGAACTTCGCACTCCAGAAGTCCGTGTTGGACGAAGGTGTGGTACACCAGTGACAGTCCTCATGGCGATGCCAGAAGCAGCCGTGGACGAAGGCAACCGCCTTGAACCGGGGGAAGACAAGATCGGGCTTGCCGGGTAGATCGGACGCATGCAACCGGTAGCGGATGCCGGCTGCGTGGAGCTTTTGCCGGAGCAAACGCTCGGGCCTCGTATCTTTGCCGCGAATGCCCGCCATCATCCGTGATCGGGTCGTCGGATCAACTACGTCCACCATGAACCTTGGCCTGTCTTTGTCTGACTGCAGATGCTATTCGTTGTGCAACATGCCAGTGGAACCGAAAGCACGCGATTCTTGTCCACATATTCTGTCGTCGATATATTTGCAGGTCCGGGAGGACTAGCCGAAGGGTTTTCGAGCGTATCGGGCAGTGACGGCACGCGCGCCTTCGACATCGCATTGTCTATTGAGAAGGATGCTGCCGCCCATTCGACGCTGCGCCTGCGGGCCTTCCTACGCCAGTTCGCCGAAGGGCTTCCCCATCGCTACTATGAGTTCCTGAACGATGGCGGTGACGAGCCCGACTGGGCAACTGAATTTCCCAGAGAATGGGCGGCAGCCGTCGCCGAGGCGTGGCAGCTCGAGCTTGGCAAGGAAGACCCCGACCTTCGCCTGAACCCTCGGCTCGACCAGATCCGCGAAAGCTCCGGCGGAAACGTCGTCCTGATCGGCGGGCCTCCCTGCCAAGCCTATTCCCTCGTCGGCAGAGCGCGAAACCAGGGCAAGGAAGGCTACGTCGCCCGCGAGGATCACCGGCACTTCCTGTACGAGGAATATATCCGGATACTGGACCGACTCAAGCCTGCTGCCTTCGTCATGGAGAACGTCAAGGGAATGCTGTCCTCGTCGGTCGACGGCAAGAACCGGATCTTCGATCAGGTGTTGAAGGACTTGGGCGGCGAGGAACGTGGCGGCGGGCGATATCATCTTATCGCCTTGGCGCCGGGAGAACGACGGCAGCTCGATTTCGGCCGCTTCGAGCCGAAAGGCAGCGACTTCGTCATACGAGCCGAGGACTTCGGCGTCCCCCAAGCCCGACACCGCGTCATAGTCGTCGGCCTGCGGTCCGATATTGCAACCGGCATACCAGATGGTGCGCTGACCCGCCTTATGGTACGTCACAGCCTCCAGGCAACGGTGGGCCAAGTGATCGTGGGCATGCCGAAGCTTAGGAGCGGCCTCAGTCGCAGTCCCGACACTGAGGACGAATGGCGGCAGATCGTGTCGGCCGCGATGACATTCATGGCGGATGTCGATACAGGACTTTCCGACGAACAACAGCTCGCCTTCACGGGCGCCGTGACCCGTCACCACGATGCGTTTTGCGCTTCGCGCCATCTCCCAGGGCGGGAAGGTCACGGCAAGGGCATCTCGCCCGACTGTCCGACCTATCTCGCCGAATGGCTGACCGACCCTCGCCTCGAAACCTTGCCCAACCATCAGGCGCGCAGTCATATGGCGAGCGATCTCGTGCGCTACTTCTTCGCAACCGTCTTCGCCGAGGTGACCGGCCGGTCGCCGAAGGCGCCAGACTTTCCCGACGAACTCGCACCGGAACACCAGAACTGGTCGTCTGGAAAATTCGCCGATCGCTTCCGGGTCCAAGTCACGACCGGTCCATCGACCACCGTCACCAGCCATATTTCGAAGGATGGTCACTACTTCATCCATCCCGACCCACAGCAATGTCGCAGCCTGTCGGTCCGGGAGGCCGCCCGGCTTCAGACCTTTCCGGACAACTACCTCTTCAAGGGCAATCGCACCCAGCAGTACGTCCAAGTGGGCAATGCGGTGCCGCCGCTTCTTGCACGCTGGATCGGCGAGGCGCTGGCCACGATCCTTGCGGCCCGTGCTGCTCCCGCCGAAAGCACGAGACTGAGCCATGTCGCCTGAGTATGACATCGCGAGCCCCGGTGCGGGCGAGCTCTTGGAGTCGCTGAGGGCCTTCGGCTATGATCTGCCTACCGCGCTCGCCGACATCATAGACAACAGCATCTCTGCCAGCGCCCGCAACATCTGGATCGACATGATGTGGAACGGTGCCTCATCGCGGATCACGATCCGGGACGACGGCACGGGCATGACGGAGCATGCGCTCCGTCAGGCGATGCGCCCAGGAAGTCTCAGCCCGCTCGAGGACCGTGCCGCGAACGATCTGGGTCGGTTCGGTCTTGGCATGAAGACGGCATCCATCTCGCAGTGCCGTTGCCTCACCGTCATGTCGAAGTCCCGCGACGGCGAGGCCTGCATCCGCCGCTGGGACCTAGACTACATCGCGTCGACCGGCACCGGCGAATGGCGTCTGCTCAAGGGTAGCCAATTGCTGAGCGATGCCGACCGTGCACTGCTCGATACGCAAGAGCAGGGAACGATTCTGTTCTGGGATCGGCTGGACCAGCTCATGGGCAATGCCACCATCGATAACGAGACCGCGCAGAAGCACTTCCGCGAGCGAGCCGATGCCGTGAAAACGCATCTCGCGATGGTGTTCCACCGCTTTCTGCGTGGCCGGAACACAATCAGGCTGCATCTCAATGGACGCCCGATCGAGCCATGGGATCCGTTCCTCGAGGATACTGACAAGGTCGATCCGCTTCCTGCCGAGACCCTTATCGCCGGCGGCGAGGCCGTGGAAGTCAAGGCGTTTATTCTGCCACACCATACGCGGATTACGCCCGCGCAGCATGCCGGAGCCGCCGGGCCACGCGGGTGGAATGCCCACCAAGGCTTCTACATATATCGGAACAAGCGTCTGCTGGTCGCGGGCGACTGGCTCGGGCTGGGCATGCAGAAGGAAGAGCATTTCAAGCTCGCCCGTATCCGTATTGACCTCACCAACTCGGCCGACCTGCTCTGGCAGATCGATGTCAAGAAATCCCGTGCACGGCCGCCTGCGGCCTTTCGTCGCGACCTGCTGCGGATCGCCCGCACGGCCCGAGGCCAAGCCTCCAGCATCTACCGTCACCGCGGCAAGGTCGTGCAGCGCAAGCTCGGCAGCAATGACCTGTTCCTCTGGAACCACGTCGTGAAGCGCGGGAAGACCTACTACAAGATCAATCGCGACCATCCACTTGTGCGCAAGGTTCTAGACACCGCCGACGACCGGGCATCTGTCCAGGCGCTCCTCGCGCTTGTCGAGCAGACAGTCCCGGCGCCGCTCATCGTGATCAATAATGCAGAGACACCCGATGGCTTCGGCCAGCCCTTCGAGGACTCCACGATCGACCTGAAGAAGGCCATGGCGGAGACGTTCCGAGCCTTGATCGAGGATGGACGAAATCGGGCCGACGCAGCTCGCGCGCTTCTGACGATGGAGCCGTTTAATCAGTATCCCGAAATAGTGGCCGTCTTTTTCGAGGAAGCCGCAGCTGCGCAATAGCAGAGGGGAAATTCGTGAGGGGAGCTCCGGGGAAGCCGATGTTCAACGCCGCCTATGCTGTCGCGAACGGCCTGCTGATGATGGAAACTCGGGTGACGCCCGAGGCGCTCGATCGCGCCGTCGCGACCATAGCGGGAATGCCGAACTTCGCCGGCATCAATGCCGATCGGCTACGACGCGAGCTGGAAGCGAACAACAATGTCCATGTCGGTGGCTATTCGGTCATCGACGACCGTGACTTCAAGGCTTGGATCAAAGCTGCGCGCGAGGTTCGAAAGTTCGACTTCTGGAGCCGCTACCGGAAGTACCTCGAACTTCGGAAGCGCATGGCGCGTGATGTGGTCGAGCAGCTTGATGGTCTTACCGACGACATCCTCGATCGGCTACGCGATCCACTCACCGAAGGTGAGTGGGATCGACGAGGCCTCGTCGTCGGCGACGTACAATCCGGCAAGACTTCGAACTACACCGGCCTGATCTGCAAGGCGGTCGATGCTGGTTATCCACTCGTAATCGTCATGGCCGGCGTGCACAACAGCCTGCGCAGTCAGACACAGATACGGCTTGACGAAGGTTTCTTCGGATTCGACACGCGTCTCAACCTCCGCGCGGACCAGCAGAATCAGCGGATTGGCGCTGGCGCACTGCCGGGGGCGCCGTTTCTCGTCGCCCATTCGCTGACGAGCAGCATGGAAAGCGGCGACTTCAAGCTTTCGACGGCGCAGGGAACGAAGGTCATTCCAGGCGGCAAGGACCCAGTCGTGCTGGTGGTGAAGAAGCACGTCAGCATTCTCGACAACTTGTGCGAGTGGCTCAAGGTCCGTGTCGAGAAGGACGATAGTGTGCCCGGGGGCGAAATCGTCCGGGGGATACCACTGCTGATCATCGACGACGAGGCCGACTATGCCTCGGCCAACACGAACGAATATCGTGATCAAGACGGAAACATCAACGAGAACGCGAACCCGACGAACACCAACAAGCATATCCGCCGTCTATTGACGCTCTTCGAGAAGAGTGCCTATGTCGGCTATACTGCGACCCCGTTCGCGAACGTGTTCATCCACCATGAAGGCTGGAGCAGGAAGTACGGCGAGGATCTCTTCCCACGCAGCTTCATCATCAACATTCCAGCTCCGTCCAACTACATCGGCGCCGAAAAGGTCTTCGGTCTCGGCCGTCCGGGCCCCGACGGGGAGAGCCGGGGGTTGCCGATCATCCGGGCGGTCGACGATGCGGACACGATCTTTCCCCCCAAGCATAAGAAGGATCTTCCGGTCGCCGAGCTGCCCGGAACGCTGCACGAGGCCGTTCTCGCTTTCATCCTCGCCTGTGCAGCCCGGCGCGTGCGAGGCGATGTCTCAGTCAACAATTCGATGCTCGTTCACGTCACACGGTTCACGCTTGTCCAACAGCAGGTCGCGCGGCTTATCGAGGAGGAACTGACCGACATTCGTCGTCAGCTCGAATACCCCGGAACCGGCGGTGACGCGCTCGATCGTCTGGAAGCACTCTGGCGCAACGACTTCAAAGCAAATTTTCTGGCGCTCCATGAAATACTCGCCGATCACCAGCTCACACCGGTGAATTGGGAGGAGGTGCGCAAGCAGCTGTTCGATGCCGCGCGCCGCATTGAGGTGCGGGAGATCAACGGCTCGGCCAAAGATGCCTTGGACTATGCCGAACATCCCAACGGCCTGTCGGTGATCGCAGTAGGCGGTGACAAGCTATCGCGCGGCCTTACCCTCGAAGGACTTTCGGTCAGCTACTTTGTCCGCACCTCGCGGATGTACGACACGCTCATGCAGATGGGCCGTTGGTTCGGTTATCGACCGGGATATGGCGACCTCTGCCGTCTCTACACGTCGTCGGAGCTGGTGACCTGGTATCGGCACATCGCCGTGGCAACTTCGGAGCTACGCGAGGAATTCGACCTCATGTACGCGACCGGTCAAACTCCCGACCAGTTCGGTAACCGCGTCAGGGCTCATCCGAACGGGATGCTGATCACGGCGGCGAACAAAATGCGCGCGGCGACGAAGGTGCGCGCCGGCTTTTCCGGGACGATCTCGGAGACGGTCTCGTTCGACACCGCCAGCGCGGTTCGCAATCTCGAGACCTTCTCCGGTTTCATCGCCGGACTGCCCACGATTCAGCCGGAACGCGACCGCTACATCTGGACCGGCGTCGAGGGCGCGGACGTCGCAGCACTGATGGAGCGGATCGAAACAGCCAAGGAATCCTGGAAGGCGAATTCGCGCGCTATTGCCGACTATATCGCCGATCGTTTGTCGGACGGGCTGCTCAACAACTGGACGGTGGCCCTGCTTGCCGGCGGTCGCGGCGGCGGGCGGCACGACATCGGCGGCTACGACATCGCCCTCACGCGCCGCGAGAACAAGTCGCCGGGTCAGAAAGGGAAATACACGATCGGCCGCCTCGTCAACCCTTCCGACGAAATGCTCGATCTCGATCAAGCCCAGATCGACGCAGCGTTCGATGCCACGCTAGCGGCCTGGAATCTCAAGAAGCCGCCGAAGCGTGACCAGCCGAGCAGTCCCAGCGGGCCTTTCATCCGCCGGCAGCGCGATCCTTCGTGCGGCCTGCTGCTGGTCTATCCGATCGATACAGGCGCGGGATCGACACCACTGATGGGATTCGCGGTCAGCTTTCCTTGGGACGAGAATGCCCGCGAAATCGAATATGCCGAGAACAGCGTGAAGCAGCTCGAGGATCTCTTCGATTGACCCCCGCCGATCTGATCGAGCGCTGGGCAGATCTTGCCTTGGCCCGGCACAGCATGTCGGGCATGGACCGACGTAGGCTCGAAGCGCAGGCCCCGGTCGACGTCTTTGCCTGCGTCTTCTGGCCTCGGGGGCGCAGCGGCCTTCTGGTCGAAGGCGATGGACATGTCGCCGATCTGGCGGAGCGTGTTCCGCGCTGTCGCGGCGTTCGCGTGGTTCTGGAAGAACATGGCGGCAGCAGCCAGCCGGAACGGACGAAGCTCGCGATCGTTCTCGAAGAGGAGCGGCTGCGCGAGATCTTCGCTGTCCTCTCCGCCGACCTCGTAAATGCGATCGTCACCGAGCCCAGCTCTGCAGTAGCGCTGCGGCGATGCATCGACCGGCTTTGCATGTGGCGGGGGCTGTTCGATCGGATCGCACCGGAGGGCCTGTCCGAAGAGCGGCAGCGCGGTCTGTTCGGCGAGCTCATCGTCCTCGACCACCTGTTTCTCGTAGCCGGAAATCTGCTCGATGGCGTCGCAGCCTGGATCGGCTCCGACAGCGCCCACCAGGACTTTCGTCGAGGCGGGCTGGCGATCGAGGTCAAGACCTCGCTCGCCAAGCGCCATACGAAGATCATGATCTCGAACGAGAAGCAGCTCGACGAGAGGCTGCACGACACGCTCGTTCTCGCCAGTATACGGCTCGACGAGAGCGAACCCCATGGCCTGTCGCTGCCCGACTTGGTCGCGCAGCTGCGGTTGCGTCTTGCCGGTGACGAGCCTGCGACACGGCTGTTCGACGAGCGTCTGTTGCTGGCCAACTACCTCGACGTGCACGCGCCGCTGTACGAGGTGCGGCGTTATCGTGTAACTTCCACGCAGTGGTTCCGCGTCGAAGGCCAATTTCCGAGGCTGACCGAGGTAAACCTACCAGCCGGTGTCGGCGACATCCACTATTCGATCATCGCCGACGATCTCGGCGCATGGGAAATGGATGAAGAGACCGTGCATGACATGGCCGGGGGCGGAGCATGACCGAAGCCGAGGAACTGGCCCAGTTCGCACGAGACCTGCAGCAGGATGTATTCGCTAGGGCCGATGCGGCGGAAGACGGGGCGCTGCGCGCCAGCGCCTTCACCGAACTCATGATCGAATATCTGGTCGACGCGTCCGAAATCGATGACGGCACAGCCTGCGACTTCGAAGGACGCGGCATGCGCTGCAGCGGCTGGTATATGGCGGAAGACGGCGACCGGCTTGACCTCTTCCTGTCATTGCCCCGGCTAGACGGCGAGGCAGGAACGGTGCTCAAGGCCGACGTCAACGCCGCCTTTCGACGGCTGTCCACCTTCCTCTCGCGCTCACTCGACGGACAGTATCATTCGATGGAAGCGGCCCTCAATCGCTACGACATGTGTCGCTCGATCCACGACGCGCGCAACGATCTCAGTCACGTCCGCCTCTTCGTGCTCACGGACGGTGTCGCCACCATCGATCGCATCGAGAACAAGATGATCGGACGGATCGAGGTTTCGAGCCATCTCTGGGATCTTCGCCGTCTGCTGCGCGCGCGGTCCTCGGGCGTTGATCGCGAGCCGATCGAGGTCGATTTCGGCCGGATGGGGAAGCCGATCCGGTGCATCGTCGCGACCCCGCCGGACGCCGGCTATCGCTGTCTGCTGACGATGCTTCCCGGCGACATTCTCGTCGAGATGTATCGTCAACATGGACCTCGACTGCTCGAGCGCAACGTGCGCAGCTTTCTCCAGCTGAAGGGGAAGGTGAACCAAGGCATTCGTAAGACCATTATCGATGAGCCGGAGATGTTCCTGGCCTTCAACAACGGGCTCTCGATCACCGCCTCCGGCGTGGAACTGGTCGATCATGGTGACGGCACGGCCGATCTGCTCTCGGCCAGCGATTTCCAGATCGTGAACGGTGGTCAGACCACCGGCTCGATCTTCCGAGCGTGGCGCAAAGACAGTGCTGATCCCACAAGGCTGCGGGTGCCGGTCAAGATCACCGAGATCTTGTCGGACGGTGACATCGACGACATCGCTCCACGCATCTCACAGTCCGCCAACAACCAGAACAAGGTGAACATCGCGGACTTCTCGTCCAACCACGCGTTTCACCGTCAGATGGAGGAGCTGTCGCGCTCGATCTGGGCGCCGCCGGCAGGCGGGCTCCAGCGGCAGACCCGCTGGTTCTACGAGCGTGCCCGCGGCCAATATCATGACGCGCTAGCACAGAACCGGACCGATGCCGAACGCCGGAAATGGGAGCTGATTCAGCCGCGCAATCAGCTCATCACCAAGACAGATCTGGCAAAATACGAGCACAGCTGGTCACAGCTGCCGCACATTGTCTGCCGAGGCGGGCAGAAGTGCTATCTCGATTTCATGGACGTGCTGGAGCAGCGTGGGAATTTCGAGCCTGACGAGCACTGGTTCGAACGCGCAGTCGCACGGGCAATCCTGTTCCGGCAATCGGAAAAGATCGTCTCCCGCCAGAAGTTCGGCGGGTACCGCGCGAACATCGTTACCTACAGCATCGCTTGGTTATCCCACCGTACCGAGCGCCGGATCAACCTCGATGGAATCTGGGCAACCCAGGAACTGACGCCGGCCCTCGCCGAGTTCGTCGAAACCCTCAGTCATCACACCCACGACTACATCACGAACCCGCCCGGCGGTCAGAACGTGACCGAATGGGCGAAGAAGCTCGCCTGCTGGGAAGGCTTCCGCGACCTCGCTATCGAGATTCCGGCCGCCCTGAAGGCGGAGCTCGTGACGCGCGACTGCGCGCGGACGACGGAGGCCGCGCATGTCTTTGAAGAGCACGTCAGTGTCGCGGAAAGCGAGCAGATCGCGAGGGCTACCAGTGTGCCAGCGCAGACGTGGTTCGATCTCGCGGCTTGGGCCAAGGATACGCATAGCCTGCAACCTTGGCAGCGGTCGCTATCTTTCAGTCTTGGCCAAGCAGCAAACAGCGGCAGACAGCCGACCCGCAAGCAAGCATTGCATGGTGAGAAAATTCTCGCTGAAGCCCGGTTACTAGGCTTCAGAAGCTGAGCCTCATCCGAAGCTAGAATCGACGTTTCGCCATACCACTTAGCGCCGGCGGCAATCGGCAGAAATATCGCCTTCCTACGTTAAGTCGTTCGCACAATCGGCCGTTTTGGCCACTGTGGTGGATCGGGAGAATTCGAGCTTTTACGTTGAGACCTCTTCACCGCCGTAGCGCTCATCGTGCTGGTAACCGCCGGTTCCATGACCTGAATGTATCTGGTTGCGGGTATTTCGACCCCGATTTGAACCTGTTTATGCCAACCGGTTGAAATCGTGAGGTTTCTTTAGCGGTGCGGGATATACCCTTGAAAGGCCGTCCATAACACGCTGATTTAATTAATACTTTTTATGCGTATGGTATCGGGGGCACGCAGCCCCCGATACCAACACTCACTCATGTTTGCTGTCTAAACGCATGAATTGCTTTCCTATAATATTAGGAAAACAATCCTTGCCCGGAAAAACAATTATCTAATGATAACTCATATTATATATTATTCCTGTCAAAATTTAGTCTGAGTTTATCTTGATAAACTGCAATACGCTTCTTCGCGCGGTCTATTACGTCGCTGAAATGCAGAATTTCAAAATAGGTTTCGCCTAGTGGAAACCGAGTAATAGGATCTAGCAATGGACTGGACTGGAACCATCCCTTTCCCGTCGGGAACGGAGTCCAATTCCCGCTAAGGCGAAGTGTGTTAATCTCGTTACCGATAAGATAACCATAGAATTTTTTAAGTTTTCCGCCAGACTTTGCTGCCAGTAATTGTGCATATTCCGATAGATCGCCGATATGTTCATCTGTAGAGATACCGGGCGCCTTAAATTCCACAATGATCACGGAACCTTCTTTACTAAACACCGCGATATCGGGTCGTTTACCACTATTTTCCTCCACCCTTTTCGCGAGAATGTTTTGCATTGCAGCGTCAATGTCGCTCTCGAAGACAGCTTCACCGTCATCCCACTTGATATTGGCCAATGGCATATCTGAAGCGATATAATCATAATATTGATACTCCTCGCTCAGGAGCCAGATGTCGTGGTCCGTTACGTCTCTACTATCCTTACGCATAGGAAAGAAAATATTGTGAATGATCTGTTCGTCTTTCCTGCGAACACCAGCAGCGACATTCTGCATCGTAAGTTTTTGGTCACAGGCAAGATCCAGAATCTGGACGATAGCCGCCCGGCGTACAACGAGTTGCGAGAGCGTTGCCATATCAAAATTCTTGAGTGACGAAGTATATTTCCAAGACAATTCGTTAATTTTACTCCGAAATGTATCTGAATCCGGTTCAGAACGGAGGATTTCTTGCTTAAGCGTGAAAATTTCTGCAGTCTCGTCGAGAACTCGTTCCTGATACTTTTTAAGAACACGCTCGGCTAATTTACTCGCCGGCTCACCATAGACGATACGGGTCGAAGTATCCTGAAGCATAGCCTCACTGATACCGAACTGCTCTGTGACCTCTTTTAATAAATCATCCTTATTCCAGTCGGCGGGTGTCACCATTTCCTCAATGACCGGGTCGATCACACGATGAATATCTTCGTAAGAGATCTTCCCCTCAGAAAATAGATCGCCGCTGGGTATTGTGCTCGGGATATTGTCAAAGTCGTCACGCTGTTCGTTAACACAGATGTCGAGATATTCGCCTTCGATAAGGACGATATGATGGAAGCCACCTACTGGATTATTCTGCTCGGCGCGCGTACGGAGATAGAGTGCGGTGATGTCTTTCACAGGGGAGGATTTTGCACAAAAGGCAATTGCATTTCGCGGCAAGTCATAATGAGCCGCATCAAGTTTATAATGGGACAATTTCAATTGTTGGTAGGTTCCAAGCCCCGCACCGGTCGCTGGATCTCTCTCCTCAACATTCACCAGACGGTCAGTAGTCACTTTAGGTAGATCTGAATGCTGCAAGGTTCTGACTTGCTCATCCTGTTTCCAGTGACGGCTCACAAAGCGAATTCTAAAGTCACCCAACTGGTCACTAAGACTGACCAGACGTTGAAGAAACACGACAAGCATCTGCTTGCAAAGTACCGGCGCCGCAAAAAAGCTATTCAGCGCTTCATTCTGAAAAATCCGTGAGCGAATACTCTCTTTGAGCCCATCCATTTGGATAACAGTGCCAATGTCCGATTCCTGTCCGGAACCCAGGATAAAATCGTCTGCTTCAATCTGCTTTTGGGGCTCCGCATAACGCAACTCACGCTTTAAAACAGTGTCGCCAACTCGGTAGCAGCTATCAATCGAGATCTCTGTAAAATAAAGAAAAAACTGGATACGCCCTGCCCCTTTACATTTTCCAATTCCGGCAATGGGCAGATCATCCTTGTAGGATGTATCCTTCGTTAAAAATGCCTTAATCTGATCATCACCGATGCCTCAACCGTTGTCACGGCATGAAACTGACATAGTTTCACGATCACCAACCAAATCTGCGGCCGAGAAAGTTACTTCAATATCGATTTCCATAGCAGGCGCATTGGCATCACTGTGCCGACGGATTAGATAAGCATCAATAGCATTGGAAATGAGTTCTTCGAAAATGACATATTGATTCGAACTTATCTTAGTGTTTTTTATGCTTCCCCGGATATCGAGCGTCATTTTGGTCTCTCTCTGCGTCCCCAGGGTAAGTGATTTTGCCATTGGACACCAGTACCAGGGTGTGTCAAGTCTGGGCCTTTTGGCGCGGCAATCGGTAGCAACCGCAAAAAAACTGCGCCAATAGCAATGGAGAGAGAATTGTTCCGCCTCTTTTATTCCATTTAGAGATAATTATTGCCGCCGCGTATTACTGTATTGGCCCGCCGCGCCTTTGCGAACCCTCGATCCGTGGCGATAAATCGCTCCAGCATAGGCACAACGAGACGCACGGGATCGATGGGCGCTTGCCCGGTTCCGCGCCCTAATATCTCGGCATAGGTTGTGAGATCACGGTGCAGGGTGGCTGGCAGCTCCAGCGTGACCTTCACGGGCTTGTCGTCCTCGATCGGACCAAGCTTCAACTTCGTCATGGGCGAAATTCTTTCTCTTTCCAGGGCTTGAGGACGAGATCGCGATTCAAAACAAGCGTGAACGGCAGGCCCGGCCGATCGGTCAGCGTCGGCTGAATATTCAGGCTGCGATCGATCAGCCGGTTGCCGACCATGGAGAAACCGTTGCTCGCCCCGCTGCGGATCGCCTGCATCAGGTTGTTCTCATTCCATGACGTCCCGGCTTCGGAGCCCACGCTGAGAAGGGTCGTGACCAGGGCAGCCTTGAAAAGCTGTCCCCAGTGGTTGTTCACCTCGTCGGACAGGCCTGACTGGCCGATGGCGTCGCCGCCTGGCAGCTTTTCCAGCACGAAGCTATCCCCATTGGGGAAGATCAGCCGAGTCCAGATGATCTGGGTCCGCTGCTGCCCGAAGGAAACACTGCTGTTATAGGCCCCGAACAGGGTGCTGCCCTGCGGGATAAGCAAGAACCGTCCGGTCGGACTGTCATAGACGTTCTGGGTCACATGCCCGACGATCTGGCCGGGCAGATCGGAACTGATCTTCGTGTTCAGCGCCCCAGCGATCACCGTGCCCGCCTGAAGAACGTATGGGGATGCGGGCGGCGTCATCCGGTCCGGGCTGACCGTCACGCGATCCGGCTGACCTGCCAAAAAGGTACGATTGCCGGTTTGTTGGTCCGTCCCAGCCGGCGATGCCGGCGCTCCGGGAACGGTGGCCATCACCGGAACCACCTGCGTACTTTGACCGTCGCGCACTTCGACCTGCGCGAAGAGCCGACTGGTCCGCGCCGCCTCAATCTCCTGGTCGCCACGCCGGTCTCCCATGCCGGAAACCGGTCCCGCGCGGCCCTGCCGCTGTGCGTCGAGGATCGGCTTGCCCAGATCGCCGGGCAAAGGCGGTCCGAGCCTCGGGGTGGCGGTATAATCGCTGGGCAGTGCCGATAGCCCGTCGGCCGAGGCGCGCGCATCCGTGTCTTGCGCCGCCTGGACCGGACCCTTTGGTGTATTGCTTTGCAGCGCATAGCCCAGCGCGAGGCCGATCGCGAGCATCCCGACACCACCCAGCGTCCAGATGACGGGGCGCGAGAGCTTTACGACTGGTGGCCGCTGCGCGCGCAGCCGCAGATCGGCAGAGGGCGACAGGGATGATGGTCCTGTTCCGCTTGTGGTGGCTCCCGTATTCCCTTCCGGGCGCTCTTCCACGCCGCTCATGACTTCCTGCCATCCGTGCGCACGATCCGCACACGCTGCTCGGAATGCTTGTCGCCCAGCCGCAATTCGGCAGCGGCGAACAGACGGTCGACGATCATCCAGTTCTGCCTGACGCGGTAGTTCACCAGTTCAGGCCCGCCATCGGCTCCCAGTACAAAGAGCGGCGGCAGTTCGCCCTGCCCGATACCGGACGGAAACGCGATGAACACCTTTCGCCCGTCATCGAACGCCCGCAGAGGCATCCAGGGCGGCACCCCACCTTTCACGCTTTCGATCGCGTAGCGGAAATTGAGTGCGTCGAGATTCAGCCCCGCTTCCACCGGGGTGGCATCGTCGGCGTCGCTGTCCTGCCTATGCAGGGCAATCAGATCGTCCTCGGGATAACCCCACGATACTGACGCCATATAGGTCGCCGGTGTCGCCCGCAATTCGGCAAGGTAGGTCCGCCGGTCGGTATTGACGATCAGGTTGGTAGTCAGGTCCGGTCGCGTCGGCTTGACCAGGATATGCACGCGCCTGGTCATGCCCGTGCCACTGGTGGTATCGCCGACGATCCAGCGCACGGTGTCCCCCACCGCGACCGGCCCAGTGCCGACCAGCTTCTCGCCGGGTTGTAGCATAACGTCGGTGATCTCGCCGGGCGAGGCATAGATCTGATAAAGCGCGCCCGCGCTGTAGGGGTAAACCTGCACCGCGTTCACATAACCAGCCCGTGTTGGCTGGATGCGAGCGGCAAGATTGGCCTGGTTCACGCGCACGGTAGGATCAGCCGCCTCGGGCACGAGATGGGCACGCCGCAACGGCGGAAGCGGTTTGAGCTGACCCGGCAGGGGAAGGATTTTCGGCACTTCTACGACCTGCACCGGTTTCGGTGGATCGGGCAGGAGCGTGGCCTGGGCCGCGTCGTCATAGTGGATGACCGGCGGGTGGTAATGCTGCGCGCAGCCTGCAAGAGGCATGATCAACAGCGGAAAAAAACGAAGAGCACGACGGATCATTGGCCCAGTTCCTTCGACCAGTTGATGGCGGAGACGTAGATTCCAAGGGGATTTTTCCTCAGATGATCGGCATCACGGGGCGTGCGCAGCACGATGGAGACGATGGCCGTCCAGCGTTCGGTGCCGGTGAAAGCGCCATCGCGGTAATGGCGCTCAGTCCATGCCACCCGGAAACTTCCGGGAGAGGCGCGGATCACCGAGGCGATGTCCACCTCGACCTGCTCGCGGCCGATCCGCGAAAACGGATCGTTCAGGCGGGCATAATCGTTCAGCGCCACGGCACCGGAAACGCTGGTGAAATCATAGGCGCGCAGCCAGTTGTGCCGGACCACCACGGAGTCCGACGACAGGGAGCGCACGTCGTGAACGAACTGCGCCAGATACCAGGCGATCTGTGGATCAGCGGGCATGTAGCCGGCTGTCGCAGGAGCCACGATCTGCGCCTGACCCAGCCGGTCCACCTGCACCACCCAGGGCACGACGGTGCCACGCATAGATTGCCAGACCAGCCCGGCCCCGAGACCGGCGGACAGGAACAGGGAGCCAAAGGCCATCAGTCGCCAGTTGCGAGCCTGCACGCGGGCCGACCCGATCCGTTCATCCCACGCCTGCGCACCTTTCTGGTACGGCGTGACGGGCTCGGGCGTGATCCCGTAGCGTGAGGTGGAGCGACGGAACATCATTCTTTCTCCGAGAGATCGATGCTGGAACTTCTGCCCCCGCCATCGGCGGAGCGGATGATGTGGGCGGCCTCGGCGGCATGGGTCGCGGCATTGCGGCGCTTCATCTTTCGCGCCCAGCGGGGCGGCTTGCCGCCAGAGCCGTCGCCGCCATCAGGACCGCCTCCCGAGGGGCCGCCAGAGTTACCGCTACCGGCAGGTCCGGTACCGGGATCATCTCCACCGCCGGACGAGCCTGACGATCCACCGTCACCCGATGGGCTATCGCCCTCTCCGCCGCCGCCCATCGCACCAGCAACCCAGCGTCCGCCGGCAGAGTAGCTTTCCTTCAACGAGGATGCCGCCGCACCGGCCTTGCTCTTCACGGCGTTCACCGCAGCACCGCCAGCGGCGCGACCGACATTGCCAGCCGCCGATGCCATGCCCGCCGCACCGGTCTGTCCAGCAGCGCCAATGGAATATGCGGTGGTCGCCGCGCCCGCGACGGCGGCCCCTCCGCGTGCGGCTGCCGCTGTCGCACCCAGCGCAGCAGCACCTCCAGACGCCAAGGCGGCGGGCGCGGCAACAGCGGCAGCCCCCATCGCACCCACCGCCATCGCAGTTCCGGCCGCTGCGCCTGCGCCGAGTTGCGGCGCACCGGAGATCAGCCCATTGGCGAGAGAGCCGCCGAAAATGGCGAGACCCACGATGCAGAGCGACGCCAGCACGACGGAGAGCGCCTGGCCGATGGTGGGCGCGTTGTCGCCGTAGGAGGTCGTGAACTGTTTGAAGAGGACTGAGGCGATGGCGGAAATGACCGCCAGCACCATGATCTTCACGCCGGACGAGACGACATTGCCCAGCACCTTCTCGGCGAGGAAGGCCGTCCGGTTGAACAGGGCAAACGGGATCAGCACGAAGCCCGCGAGTGAGGTCAGCTTGAACTCGACGATGGCCACAAAGAGCTGCACCGCGAGAATAAAGAAGGCCGCCAGCACGATGAACCAGCACAGGACCAGGACGAGGATCTGCACGATGCTAGCCAGCGCACCGAACGAAAACGCCAGTTTACTCGCCGCGTCCAGCAGCGGTTGCGCGGCATCGAGTCCGGTCGCGGCCAGCCGGCCAGGATGCATGAAATCCCCGAGGGCCAGCGTGCCGCCTCCGGCCTTAAGACCGAGGGCAGCAAAACTGTTGAAGACGATCCCCGACAGGCCGCTGAAGTGATCGATGACGAAGGCAAAGAAGCCGATATACAGCGTCTTTTTCACCAAACGCTGGACGATGTCCTCATCGGCGGCCCATGCCCAGAACAGCCCTGCCAGTACGATGTCCATCACCGAGAGTGAGCCTGCGAGCGACACCACACTGCCCCGGACCAGACCGAAACCGGAATCGATCGTAGTCTCGAAGGTATTCAGGAAACCGTCGATGATGCCGACATTGTCGCTCGCCATCGCTCAATATCCAGAACTGGGGATAGCGACGGCGTGGGGAACATAGGCATCATACTGCGAGAAATGCTGATACTGGGCTTCCGCACCGGCCTCGTTCGCCACCTGCCGCGCACGTTCGAGGTCCGCAGCACGGTCGTTAGCGGCCAGTTCGGCCTGGATGTCGGAAAGCTGCCGGGATTGCAGGGCCATAAGCTGGTTCCCCGCCTGCGCCGCCTGCAACGCCCCGGTTGAACTCTGGCTGGCCGAAACCAGTTGCGTCATGGCCGAACTGTCGCTCGGGATGTTTCCTACTACCCGAGCCTGAAGCTTCAGGGCATCCTCAAACCCACCCACGGAATTCTGCCACCGTGTCTGCGCCTGGCTGAACAGGGCGCCGTCAGACATACCCGAAAACACCGACGTGTACGCCTGCTGGTATTGCTGCTCGACGGACTGGACGCTGTAAGCGATGTTCTGCGCCTGAGCGAGCAATGCCGTCGTCTGGGAAATCGTCGATTGCAGCGTCGACAGTGTCGAAAGTGGTAGGCTCGCCAGATTGCGACCCTGGTTGACCAGCATCTGCGCCTGATTGGCCAGTGACGTGATCTGGTTGTCGATCTGCTGAAGGGTGCGCGCCGCGATCAGCACGTTCTCGACATGGTTCGCCCCGTCATACACCGCCCACTGGGCACGGGCAGGCACGACCGGCATGACAAAAACCAGAGCAGTGCCGAAGACCACGGCACATCCTGGGCGGAAATGTTTTTCCATCATGGCACGGCTCCTTCCCGCAGAAGGTCCGCAGCCCACATGACGCCACGCGCCTCGAACCAGGCTGGGAGAAAGCCGTCCCGCCCGTGTTCCGCCAGCACCGCGTCGATCAGCCTATGATCGTCCTTGCCGGAGGCGGCGCACAGGGCAAGTGTGACCGGCCCGAGCCCCAGTTCGAATAGGCGATTTCCCCGCTGGGTCTGGCAGTAATACTCCCGCTTCGAGGCCGCGCGGGCGATGATGGCGATCTGTCGGTCGTTCAAACCGAAATCCCGATAGATCGTGGCGATCTGCGGCTCGATCGCCCTCTCGTTTGGGAGGAAGATCCGTGTGGGGCAGCTTTCCACCACGGCCGGCGCAATGCGGGAAGTGGCGATGTCCGACAGGGACTGAGTTGCGAAAATCACCGACGCATTCTTCTTGCGCAGGGTTTTCAGCCATTCACGCAACTGACCAGCGAAATCCCCGTCATCTAGGACGAGCCAGCCCTCGTCGATCACCAATAGCGTCGGGCGACCGTCCAGCCGCCCCTCGATGCGGTGGAACAGATACGAGAGAACCGAGGATGCCGCGCCGGACCCGATCAGTCCTTCGGTCTCGAACACCACCACATCGGCGTCACCCAGCCGCTCGGCTTCGGCGTCAAGCAACCGGCCATAAGGACCACCGAGGCAGTAGGGCGCCAGGGCCTGCTTCAGGCCATTGGACTGAAGGAGTGCTACAAACCCGGACAGGGTCCGCTCCGGCACGGGTGACGATGCCAGGGAATTCAGGGCCGACCAGAGGTGAGATTTCACCTCGGGGGTCAGCGTTACCCCTTCACCGACAAGGATCTGCCCCAGCCACTCACTGGCCCATTTGCGCTCGTCGGCATCGTCAATCTGTGCCAGCGGCTGGAGTGAGACAGCGGGAGATATGTCCACGCCCTGCTGGATATCATCCGTCAGGCCACCGCCAAGATCGTGCCAATCCCCGCCCATCGCCAGCGTCGCCGCGCGCATGGACCCACCGAAATCGAAGGCGAAAACCTGCGCGCCCTGATAGCGCCGGAACTGCAACGCCATCAGTGCCAGCAGCACCGACTTCCCCGCTCCTGTCGGCCCGGCGATTAGTGTGTGGCCAACATCACCAACGTGGAGGCTGAACCGGAATGGCGTGGCACCCGCCGTCTTTCCGTAGAACAGTGGTGGAGCACGGAAATGGGTATCACGTTCCGGTCCTGCCCACACCGCTGACAGCGGGATCATGTGCGCCAGGTTCAAAGTCGAGACAGGTGGCTGGCGAACATTGGCATAGACATGGCCGGGAAGAGAGCCGAGCCGAGCCATGCCTCCACGGCGTTAAGGCTTTCCGTCATGCAGGTGAAGTCGCGACCCTGAATGATTTTCTCGACCAGACGCAACTTCTCGGCCGCGATGCTGCCGCTGCCATCCCAGACCGTGACGGTCGCGGTGATATAGGCCTGCCCGACATCATCAGCACCCAGCGACTGCAAGGCCAGATCGGCGTCAGCCGCCTTGTTGGCGGCGTCGTTGTCCACCAGCACCGACGCCTCGTTGGTCATCACTTCCCGGACAATGGCCGCAATACTCTTGCGCTTTGCGAACCATTGACGCCTGATCTTCGTCAGCACCTTCGTGGCGTCGGTCTTGTCCAGAAGGATGGCGCGGGTGGACCAGCGATAAGGCATTGCAAGACGATTCAGGTCGTCCAGAATTCCAGGAAAGGTCCGCGACGGGAAACCGGTGATCGTCAGCGTTTTCAGATACGCGTCACCGAGCTTTGGCTCCAGCCCCCCCGAGAGCGGCTGATCCACCAGCAGGGCGTCCAGATGCATGGGAATCTCCGGCACCCGAACGCGCTGGTTCCTGGTCGAAATGGTGCGGTGCAGATAGGTCAGTGTTTCACCGTCATTGAGCCAGGTGGCCTCGGGCATGAACCCGTCCAGCAGGGCCAGAAGCCGATCGCTACGATCAATGAAGGAATTCAATATACTGTGCGGATCGGGGCCGTCCCGTTCCCTGCCTTCATAGAGAAAACGCTCGGCACGACCTGATGATTCCACCGGCGGCAGCCAGACCAGCGTGAGGAAATACCGGCTCTCGAAATGCGCCCCCTCATCCTCGAACTGCTCACGCCGTTCCAGATCAACCATCTGGCTGGCAGCATCCGGAAAATCGCTGTCCGGATAGAGCGTCGCCGGAACGCGCTGCGCTTCCACAAACACCGCCCAGCCGGAACCAAGACGGCGGAGCGCATTATTCAACCGCCCGGTCACACCCACCAGTTCGGCAGGCGTGGCGCTATCCAGATCGGGACCGCGTATCTTTGCCGTGCGCTGGAAGCTGCCATCCTTGTTCAGGACGACACCTTTCTCAACCAGCGCCGCCCATGGCAGGAAGTCGGACAGGAGGGCAGCACGGTTGCGATATTCGCCAAGGGATATCATCGCCCTGCCCTCCCTATGCCCGGAGCCAGGCGGGGTAGCGGAGATGCCGCCGTCCCACCTCGACGAACAATGGGTCACGCCTGGCGCCCCAGACCGCGAGCCCGTGCCCCACGATCCAGAACACGGCCCCGACCAGCCACAAGCGCAGACCCAGCGAGATCGCCGCCCCAAGCGTGCCGTTGGCAATCGCCAGCGTCCGTGGCGCGCCCCCCAGCAGGATCGGATCGGTCAGGGAGCGATGCACCGGGACATGAAAGCCCGGCACTGCGTCGTCGTCATATCCCGCCATCAGATCAGCGCCCCACCCGAGAAGGAGAAGAACGACAGGAAGAACGAGCTGGCCGCAAAAGCGATGGACAGGCCGAACACGATCTGGATCAGGCGGCGGAAGCCGCCGGATGTTTCGCCAAAGGCCAGAGTCAGGCCGGTCACGGTGATGATGATCACCGACACGATGCGCGCCACCGGCCCCTGCACGGATTCCAGAATCTGGTTGAGCGGTTCCTCCCACGGCATGTCCGATCCGGACGCCAAGGCCGAGGAGCACCATGCGATGGACAGCAGCACGGCGGAAAAGACAGGCGCGTGCCGACGCACGCGAAACAGCGTGATGTTCATTGGAAATCTCCATCGGTATCGATTGAATGAATGCGATAGGCGCCTGTGGCGGGGTCGAGCCCGTCCACGGTGGCGAGTTCGGACAACCGGCGCTGTGTGCCTCGCCCCGACAGGACAGCGATCACGTCGATCGTCTCGGCGATCAGCGCGCGGGGCACGGTGACGACGATTTCCTGGATCAACTGCTCCATGCGATGCAACGCGCCGATGGCGGTGCCGGCGTGGAGCGTACCGATGCCGCCAGGATGGCCCGTGCCCCATGCCTTGAGCAAGTCCAGTGCCTCTGGGCCGCGCACTTCCCCAATCGGAATACGGTCGGGGCGCAGGCGCAGGGCCGAGCGCACCAGTTCGGACAGTGTGACGATGCCATCACGGGTGCGGAGCGATACGAGGTTGGGTGCCGCGCATTGCAGTTCGCGCGTATCCTCGATCAGCACGACCCGGTCGTCGGTTTTTGCGATCTCGGCCAGCAAGGCATTGACCAGAGTGGTCTTGCCCGTACTGGTCCCGCCTGCGACTAGGATGTTTTTCCTCTCTGCAACAGCGCGACGGAGATAGTGCGCGTGCCCTTCCGTCATGATCCCGGAAGCGACATAACCGTCGAGGGTAAAGACGGCGACAGCGGGCTTCCGGATAGCGAAACTCGGGGCCGTCACGACGGGTGGCAACAGCCCTTCGAAGCGCTCGCCGGTCGGCAGTTCGGCCGATACGCGGGGTGCTGCTTCATGCACCTCCGCCCCGACATGGTGGGCCACCAGGCGCACGATGCGCTCGGCATCGGCCGGTGTGATAGTTTCGCCCGTATCGGACAGGCCCTCGGAAAGCCGGTCGATCCACAACCGGCCGTCCGGGTTAAGCATGACCTCGACGACGGAAGGATCGGCAAGGTGCCCCGCGATCGCCAGTCCCATCGCCGTGCGCAGCATCGAGATGCCGCGTGCCTGACTTTCCGAATTATGATGCGAAACCGCCATCTGACCCCCGCTCGAACGGGACCGGAACAGATGGTCCCCACACGGGGATGATTAAAAGAGGGCCATTTCGGCTCGATTCAACAACTATTGCGGACCGTGCGGCCATCGCGTGGAAACGGCGGTAATCGGCGGGATTGACAAATCCTTTTGGCAGCCCCACGCAATCTGACGATTACTGGGGGTCTTCCCCACGATTACGCCGCGTGTCGATGTCCCGCGACAGTTCCCTGAGAAAGCGATCTCCCGTCGCCAGTTTTCGCCCGAGCGATTGCAGGAAACCCTCGAACCGCTCGACGCCTTTCGCCCTGGCCGATGCCTGGGCACTGTCAGGCAGCGGTGGGGTGACGGTCAGCCAGAAACGGATGAACAGTGCCAGCGTCTCGCCCATAATGGCGACGTCTTCGTCCATCCCGGTGATCTGGCGGTCCATCCTGTCCATACGACGGGCGAACACCGCCTCCAGCCGCTCCGAGGCATCAGCCGAAAGGAAGGAGGCGACGGCCGCCTCAATCACCGCCGACTTCGAGACGTTGCGCCGTAACGCCAGCGCTTCGACCTGCTTCAGAAGCTCCGGCTCGAAATACACATTCATGCGGGTCTTGCTCGGCATGGGCATCCTCACAGATCAAGGCCGTCGGCCGGGTCCATCGTCGCCTGACGCGCAACGGAGCGGGCCTCCTGGCGTATAGTGCGCGCTCTGGCGGCGGCGACATCCGGCTCGTCGTCGAGCACGTCGAACTCCTGCATACCCGGACGCTCGGGCGGCACGACGTCCTCATGCTCTGGCAATTCCGGTTCGCGGCGAATGCCGGCATTGGCTGAATCGCCATCAGTGCTCGTGCCGCCATCGGGTGCCGGCCCTCCCGGTGAGGCGACTGTTCCCAGCTCTGACCAGTCATCGGACGGAGGCGCGGACGGGCGTTGCGTTCCGCTAGCCGGGGGCGGCAGGACACGCTCCATGAACCGCGCATCCTCGTAATAGCGCGCCTTCTTCGCGCGAACGGGGGCGACGCCCGCGACCAGCAGCAGTTCATCGGTTGGTGGAAGCTGCATCACCTCGCCAGGCGTCAGCAGCGGTCGTGCCGTCTCCTGTCGCGACACCATGAGATGCCCGAGCCAGGGCGATAGCCGGTGACCGGCATAATTAGTGGAATCACGCATTTCTGTCGCGGTGCCGAGCGCGTCCGACACCCGCCGGGCGGTGCGCTCATCGTTGGTGGCAAACGCGACGCGGACATGACAGTTGTCGAGAATACTGTTGTTCGCGCCGTAGGCTTTTTCGATCTGGTTGAGACTCTGCGCGATCAGGAAGGATTTGATCCCATACCCCGCCATGAAGGCCAGCGCACTCTCGAAGAAATCCAGCCGACCGAGGGCGGGAAACTCATCGAGCATCAGCAGCAACCGGTGCCGATGGACGGAGACATGCAGATCCTCCGTCAACCGCCGGCCGATCTGGTTCAGGATCAGGCGGATCAGCGGCTTGGTGCGGGCAATGTCGGATGGAGGCACAACGAGATAGAGGCTCGCGGACTGGCGGCCCGACACGAGATCCGCGATGCGCCAGTCGCACCGTGCCGTCACCTTGGCCACCACGGGGTCGCGATAGAGGCCGAGGAACGACATGGCGGTAGACAATACGCCCGACCGTTCGTTGTCGCTCTTGTTCAGCAGTTCCCATGCCGACGAGGCAATGACGGGATGCACGCCCGCCTTGCCGAGATGCGGCGTGGACATCATCGCACGCAGCGTCGCCTCCACTGGCCGTTTCGGGTCTGACAGAAAATTGGCGACACCAGCCAGCGTCTTGTCCGGCTCGGCGTAGAGGACATGCAGGATCGCACCGACCAGCAGGGAGTGCGAAGTCTTTTCCCAATGGTTGCGCCGGTCCAAAGCACCTTCGGGGTCGACGAGGATATCGGCGATGTTCTGGACGTCGCGCACCTCCCTGTCACCACGCCGGACCTCCAGCAGCGGGTTGTAGGGCGAGGATGCCGGATCGGTCGGGTCGAACAGCAGCACGCGCCCGTGCCGGGCACGAAATCCGGCGGTCAGCCCCCAGTTCTCGCCCTTGATGTCATGGACGATGGCCGAGCCCGGCCAAGTCAGTAGCGTGGGTACGACAAGGCCAACGCCTTTACCCGAGCGGGTCGGCGCAAAGCACAGGACATGCTCAGGACCGTTATGCCGAAGATAGTCCAGATCCCACCGGCCCAGCACCACGCCGTCGGGATCAAGCAGCCCAGCCTGCTTCACCTCGACAGCATCCGCCCAACGGGCAGAGCCATACGTGGCGACGTTGCGGGCCTCCCGTGCCCGAAGGATCGACAGGCCAATGGCGACGACGCAGCCGATAATTCCACCGGACGAGGCGATGTACCCGCCCGTCACGAAGATCGACGGCGCATAGGCGTCGTAGAACTACCACCACCAGAAGAAGGCCGGCGGATCGTAGAACGGCCAGCCCGCCACCGTGAACCAGGGAGCGCCAAGCTGGGGCTGAAAGCCGAGACGCCAGGCCGTCCATTCCGTGGCACTCCAGATGGCGACGAAGACGATCAACAGAACAAGGGCGACCTGCCCCCACAGGACACGGCTTCCGGACATCGGGGCTCCAATCGGCTTGGGGAATGAAACCGATCAGAGAAGGGGCGACCAAGCGGCAGGCAATATATAATGAGTCGCGATCGTACCGCCGGATACCATGGCGTAGAAAAAGGACGGTCAGTGCCGGGTTGCGCGGGCGTCGATCACGGCCTGCTCGAGAATCTTCCGGTAACCGATTTTCGTCATCCACTGTGCACGGACAAGATGGCTTTCCCAACAGATGCGCGTGCGCTCTCCATCAGCCGGGTCGCGGTGCAGCACGATCCGCGCCACCTCCGTCCAGTCGGCCCGATCCGCCTCGGCGTCGAGCAGGCGGAGATAGGTGATGAAATGCACTTCGTCATAGGTCGTGATCGTCGGCACGGTCGGTGCCAGATCATCGACATCGGGGTCCAGTTCGGGTCTTGCTGTCATCCGACAGCCCTCCAGCAGGATTGCAGTCAACCATATCCTAAAATGGGATAATCCTAAATCAGGATTATCGGAACGGCTCCCCTGCCCGTCGGAGAGCTGTTCCGCGTGAAGAAATCCCTGCGCACACCCCGGCAGCTTTTGCTGCAATCGCTCCTTACGGAAGCGCGCAAGACCGGAGGTATGACGCAGGCGGAACTGGCGGCCGCACTCGGCAAACCGCAATCCTTCGTCGCCAAATACGAGAATGGCGAGCGACGAATCGATGTCATTGAATTCGCTGACATAACAGCCGCCCTTGGCGTTTCCGGCGCCGATCTTCTCGTTCGTCTCGCACCTGGCGCAGAAAAGCCCCCGCCAGAGGGCGAGGATACCACGGTCCAGGACGAATAGGAACGATCATTCCTGGAACGATCGTTCCGACACGGGTCTCGATGACGGCATGGACCTCAAGGAGGTCATGGCGGTCAACCTGCGTCGGATGCGTCATGACAGGGACATGACGCAAGAAGAGCTGGCCGATCGCGCCGGCCTGAGCACCCGCTATGTCGGGGCGATCGAACGCGCGGACGTGTCGGCAAGCGTTACGATCCTGGGAAAGATTGCAGAGGCACTGGACGTGGAACCGGGCGCGTTATTGCAAGCTGTCCCGGCCAGTCCGCGCTGACCGGCTGAGGGGAAAAGACACCCTCATCCCTTCCACGCGGTGCTGTCCTTTACGATGACGGCGAACATATCCGCAAGTTCGGCCAGGGCGACGCGACGCACGGTTTCGGCAGCGATCGTTCCACCCAGCGGATCAGCGACATCACGTGCGGCAATGGCGTCCGCCACAAGGGTCACGCGCAGGCCGTATTCCTCCGCCGCCGCGCGGACGGTGGTGGATACGCAGACACCAACCGTATCACCAGCGATGATGACCTCGTTCCGACCCGTCTCCTTGATCCGATCCGCCAGCCCGGTGCCGATAAACGCATTGGCGTGAGTCTTGAACAGAACCGTCTCCCCTTCACGCGGCGTCACCTGGGGCAGGAAATCACGATACGGACCATCGCTGGCAAAGGCGGGAGCGCCTGGTCCGGCGTCATGGGCGATATGGATGACCGGCACGCCCTTGCACCGCGCGAGATCTAGCAGCCGTCCGGCCTCATCTGCCGCCACATCGACATTGGCGAGCGGTACTCGCCCGTCGCGATATTCGCGCTGGATGTCGATCAGGATCAGTACCGACTGATCAAGCGGCGACGGGTTGTCATCGAGCCCATATATCTCGCGGAAAGTTTCTAGGGTCATTGGGATTTTCCTCCTGGTAACAGGCTATTTTGACAGCGCCGACGCTTCATAAACGCGCGCCGCCCGTTTCGTGATGTCCCGGTATCTTGACTAGCAACGATGATGACATGGTTTGACCCCGCATGGTCAAACCATCCAGGCGACTCATATGTGTGGCGAGATCCAGAAGATTACGCAGCGCGGGGCTGCGGTTCTGAGGCGACCAGACAGCGCTGAACCGGGCGTGTTCCTTTTCGTCGTCGATCGGACGGAAGACGACGCCGGGGAATGGCACATGGCTCCCTGCCTCATGGGTCAGCGTGATCCCCTCCCCTGCGGCAACCATGTGCATCAACGTGTCCCGTCCGACATCGCGCCGCTGGAGGCGCGGCGATCGCCCATGCTCGGCCACGCGCCGGACGATATGTTCAAAAACCTGCGGCCCGGCGCCACCCTGCCGGACGAGAAAGGTCTCCGCGAGGAGGTCAGCCCAAGCAAGGGATTCCAAAGTCGCAAGCGGATGCGCGGAAGGAAGAGCGATCACCAGCGCCTCGTTCCAGAGATGCCTACTATGGCAATCCGGCACATCGGCAACATTGACGATGAAAGCCACGTCGAGTTTGCCCTCGCGGATCATGGCAAGGGTATGTGATGACGGTCCTTCGATGATGCTCTGCTCGATTGCCGGGTGGGCTGCGCGATAGCGCCTGCGCAAATCGGCGAGAAATCCTGTCGCGATCGAACCGTGCAGTCCAATCGCGAGGCGCCCGACCATGCCGTCGGCAATCGCGCCTGCCGTCCTGACAGCATGGTCGATCTGCTCGATACCAGCCGAAACCTCCGCAACGAAGCGGCGCCCGGCCTCAGTCAGCCGGACCCCGCGATGACGCCGCTCAAACAGGGTAAGACCCAACGTCTCTTCCAGCGCCTTGATTCGGGTGCTGACGCTCGATTGAGCAACACCGAGTGCATTTGCGGCGTGATGGAAGTTCAGATGCTCGGCAAGCACCAGCATCTGGACAAGTGGAATCAACGATATCCTGCCGCCTGCAACTCCTTTGATCTCCGGAACGTGCCGCGTTCGACGCATGTCACAACGACCTCCTTGGAAATCAGATCTATTTATTCAAATCCAGCTACAGGATGCGGCAAGTAATCCCTTTCCAATGCCGCAACCTCGTCACTGCTCAGCATGATCTCCAAGGCAGCTATAGCATCGTCGAGATGAGGTGATTTAGAAGCACCAACGATTGGAGCTGAGACCTCGGACTTGGCCAGAACCCAAGCAAGCGACACCTGTGCCATCGGTATGCTACGCGCAGCAGCGACACGTTCGACGGCGCTGATTACTGCGTTATCTGCCTCTTCCGTCGCGGCGAAAAGCGTCTGGCCGAAAGCATCGCTTTCGCTCCGCTTCGTCTGCTCGCCAACGGGGCGGGCCAACCGCCCACGCGCCAAGGGACTCCACGGCAGGATTCCCACGCCCTGATCCGCGCACAGCGGAATCATTTCGCGTTCTTCTTCCCGATAGAGCAAATTAAGATAATTCTGCATGGTGACGAAGCGCGTCCATCCGTTGAGGCGCGCCGTCTCCTGCGCTTTAGCGAATTGCCATGCGAACATTGATGAAGCACCGATATATCGGGCCTTGCCGGCCTTTACGACATCATGAAGCGCCTCCATCGTCTCTTCGATCGGCGTTCCATAATCCCAACGGTGGATCTGATAGAGATCGACATAATCGGTTCCAAGGCGCGTCAGGCTGGCATCAATCTCAGTCATGATCGCTTTGCGCGAGAGACCCTTGCGATTAGGAGCAGCATTCCCTTCCAGCATCTGTTCAGGAAAAAAGACCTTTGTGGCGATAACTACTTCGTCTCGACGGGTATATTCCTTAAGGAGCTTACCAACGATCACTTCAGAGGTGCCGGCTGAGTAGCTATTCGCAGTATCGAAAAAATTGATCCCACACTCGACTGCTCGCCTGATAATCTGCCGACTATCAGCTTCGCCAATCGTCCAATTATGAACGCCGGCACCCGGTTCTCCGAAAGTCATACACCCCAAGCAGAGACGCGAAATATCAAGGCCAGTGGAGCCGAGCTTTGAGAACAACATTTACCTTTTCCTTCTTTTATTCATCCTCATAGACAAGGCTGTAACTCTGACCTTTTCGCTCAATGCGTCCAAAACCACGTTCGCGAAGATGCATTCCAGCAATCAGCAACCGTTCAGAACTCACGAGGTCAAGCAGTCGTGTCCGTGTCTCAGCTGCGAGAATTGGGTCCAGGTCGAAAGCGATCGACACATCCGGACGTGGAATCTGAATCTCTGGGAAATGAACGATGTCTCCCCAGATCAGAAGATTTCGACCGCCGGATTCAAGGCGATAGCCAGTATGCCCCGCCGTATGTCCCGGAAGCGGCGCAGCCGTCAGGCCGGGGGACACCTCGCCTCCTTCAAAAAGACGTAACCTATCTCGATAATTCTCGAATATTTGACGCGCCATGAGAAAATTCCCACGCGCCCGCTCGCTTGCGCGGCTCAGATTGCCGTCATCCTGCCAGAACTCGATTTCTCGCTTATGGACGACCAGCTCGGCATTCGGAAAGACGGCCTCCCCGTTTTTATCCAAAAGCCCAGCAACATGATCTGGATGAGCATGGGTCAGCAGAATCGTGTCGACCCCGGAAGGCTGCACTCCGGCCTGTGGAAGATTGGATGCCAAAAGGCCTCCCCACTGCTTGAAACCACCAGCCCCAGCGTCAATCAGGACCGTGCGACCACCCCCGCGTACCAGATAGCAGTTTATATGAATGGCGGAGGTGTCCTTCACCCCCGCTTCCTCTTCCATCCGCGCAGCATCCGGGGGATCGATATTCGAGAGGAGATCCAGGCTGGCGCTCAGATTGCCATCGCTGATCGCCGTGATCGTGAAATCTCCGACTTTCTGGAAGGGGAATTGTGTAGCCGACATTGTTCTCTCCTGAGTTCTCCGCCTGGCAGTCATTCAGTTGCGGGCGTGAATGTTTTCGGTCGGATATCCAAAGCAGCGAATACGGGCGGAAAGGTCCGTATTGCGCTTTATGCTGTCACCGATTTCCTCCATGAACTTTTCCATGACAGAAGCTGTTCGAAACACTTCCAGCCGAAATTGAATTTCGGCAAAAACCGGATGTCCACGACCGTGCCGGACGGCGACGTAGATGATATGCACCTTGTCCAATGCTGCCCCAAGGAGGTCCGTGCAAAGCGCTGTGCATTCCTGAGTGAGCGTCGTAAGTGTCTCTTCCGACGGCATCTTTTCCTGCGATATAAAAAGCGTAACGTTAGGCATCGCTGGCCTGCCGAGGCTTTCTGGAAACAGTATCTTCGGAATTGACCAACTGTGCGGTCATCGGCTCATAGAGATGAATATCCGTCGGCAGAGCCTCGAACGTCTGGGAGCGCTTCAACCTGGCGAGCCATCGATATTCTGGGAATTTTTCCAACGCGACCGCGTGCAGTTCGTTGAAGGCTAAGCCCAAGCGGATCAAGGATTCCGGGCCTTTCTCGCTCATCGCCAGAACCTCGTCAGGCCCGACGGAGGAAGCGCGATCAAGACCAGCGTAAAGATTGCGATGCCAGTCGGTAATGTGGGGCTGCCACCGCGCGAAATTGCCACCGCCCTTCTGACGATACTCTTCACTTGTCAGGACATCGAGGCCGTCAACCGAGTGCATGGCAAGATAGACAGGGCAACCTTCGCGCAACGCCTTGAAACGCTGGGACGTATGAAAGCCGCTGACCGAAACCAAAGCCGGCAACTTGTCCAAGCTGTAGAAGTCGTTCCATTCCGCTTCGCTGCGCGGATCGGCAAAACTGCATTCCACCGTGTAGATCATCTGACGTCCCTTGACCGGAACCGTTAACATGGCCTGACCACATCTCTGGTTGATTGTTTGTCATGGTAATCGGACAATCTCAGCACATATATCGATATTGGATCATCCTTCAGTGACCTAATGTCACGGCGGGATTGACCAAAGAAATGAGTCGGGAACCGCTCATGCGCCGCAAGATACCAAGTAACTCCGCGCTCATGGCCTTCGAATCTGCCGCTCGTCATGGCAGTTTTGCCCGTGCAGCGGATGAACTAGCCCTGACCGAAGGAGCGATCAGCCGTCAGATCGCCCGGCTCGAGGCCTTCCTCGACGTCATACTATTCGAGCGCATCGGAAATCGTGTTCGGCTTTTACCGAACGGAGAGCGCTATGCCGCTCAAGTTCGCGAGACACTCGACCGCTTGGAACGAGACAGTCAGGTGCTGATGGGGCAACCCAGCGATGGCGCGAGCCTCGATATCGCCACCATCCCGACTTTCGCAACGCGGTGGCTCATTCCTCGATTGGGACGGTTTCAAGAACTACATCCAAACGTCACGGTACATCTCGCAGAGCGGATGGAACCCTTTGTCCTTGCCGGCAGCGGTTTCGACGCCGCGATCCATTTCGACCATCCGGCCTGGACGGGAATGCGGACACACCACCTGCTGAATGAAGTGCTGGTGCCCGTTTGCCATCCCACGCTTTTGGACAGGGATGGGGCGACGACACTGGATGATTTGCCGCGCCTGCATCGACGGCAAAACCCGGACGCCTGGCAACGATATGCACGGGAAACCGGGATCACACTGACGAACCCCGCGATCGGTGCTCGTTACGATTTACATATAATGCTGATCGAGGCTGCATTGGCCGGCCTTGGCGTTGCACTCGTGCCGCGCCTCTATGTCGAGAGAGAACTGACGGACGGTCGTCTGATCGCGCCTTGGCCTGAGGGAAATTTGGTTTCCAAGACATTCTGTCTCATCCTGCCAGAACCGATCAGATTAAGTGGTGGTTCAACTCAGATTTTTGCGAATTGGCTTATTAAAGAGGCACAATCGTCAAATCCAAATTTAAATACCCCCGGCTGAATCCGTTACAATTCAAGCCCTTTAGTTCGCCCCAACTGCCACGATACCGATCCGCCCTGCACTACGCCCATCACTTCCTGCCCAAGTCGACGCTCGATCACAGGCCGCCACGGGACCAGCGTGAACTCATGGGACTTCTCGACGATGGCGAATTTCCCGCTCGATAGCTGAGCGGTGCCGGTGAACATCCCACTAACCGTCTCGCCGTCAGCGACCGCCCGAAACGGCACGGATTTCGCAGCCGCCAGTTCCTCCCCCACACGGGCGACCTCCCGCTCCTGAAGCGTGGCGATCAGGTTACGCCGATAGCTGACACGTCCATCCGGTCGCTGGGTCGCGTCCCCCTGCCCGATCAACCTCTCCCGCCGCTGTTCCATCGCCTTGCGCACCTGTTCCCCGAAACCGGCGGGCACCAGATCGGACACCGCACCTCCGACCAGCCGCCGGTCGAGCCAGGTCGCGCCATCCGCGCCGATCTGCCTGTCGAGGTCGAACGACGACAGGACACGAATATTGGCCCTGCCGCCCCTCCCCGCATCGTGGGCAGCAGCACGGGTGGCGAAATCCTCGGGAATACGCCACTGGTCGGCGTCGATCCGCTCGACGATACCGGCCCGGCGCAGGGCCTCCAGCCGCCGGACATGGGAGGCGACAAAACCATCATAATCGCCGCCCGGCACGCGCCCCTCGAACCGGGCCTGTTCCAGATGATGGCTCGGCCGATAAATACCTCCCTCGGCCATGCCGGCAATCGCGCGATCGGAGGGACGCCCGACGCTATCAGGCGGGCCAATCTCGACGATGCTACCCATCCGTGCCTCCGCGACGCGGACCGGGTCGATGCCGGCGACATGATGCGTGCGGCCATCAATCCCATCGACCACCAGCGTCAGTTCCTCGCCCAGTTCGTCGGACAGATGCTTGTCGATGACGCGACCGACGATCGGCGTCGCAGGTGCCGCATCATGGATCGTAAAGCTCATCGGGTCGCGCTCGGCACCCCCCGCCAGGAGTGCCTTCTGCATCGTGCGGATGATGTCGCCGCGCTCACCCATCTCCCGCAGCGTCGGCTCCAGCCGCTCGCTCAGTTCCCACACGCCCGGCGCATGTTCCATGGCAAGGCCCATATCGCCTAGCTTGCCAAGACGGCGCAGGCGGAGCGTCCGGTCCGCCTGGCCGCGCGGATCATCAGGCTCGTGGCGCAAATCGAGAGACCGGTCCTCGGCCTCCGCGAGCATCGCCCGGTCGAGGCGGGTAAAACGATCCTGGTCGATTTCGGCGACCAGCTTGCGGCGCTGCTCGATCTCGGTGACAGGACCGAGTTCCAAGGTCACCAGTTCGCTTGCCCGTTCGCGGATGCCGTTGGCGAGATAGTCGCCGTTGATGACCAGATCCTCGCCCAACTCGGCACGTCCGTTGACGACGACATGCACATGCGGGTGGCCGGTATTGTGATGGTTGACGGCAACCCAATCGAGCTTCGTGCCGAGATCGGCTTCAACCTGCGCCATCAAGTCGCGGGTGTAGCCCGTCAGGTCGGCGAGATTCCCGGCATCCTCGGGCGAAACGATGAAGCGGAACTGATGGCGGTCGTCACGGCCACGATCAAGAAAGGCGTCACCATCGGCGCGGTCTTCCGTCCCCGAATAGAGCCGTCCCCGCTCGCCATCGCGGGCAGTGCCGTCGCGCTGGATGTAGCGGAGATGGGCAGCGGCCTTGCCATTCCGCCCGGCGGCACGGACGGAGCGGGATTTGACGATGACACGACGGCTCCCCGGCCGACGATGGCTCCAGCCATTCGAGAGGTTCCGGGCGCGCACGAACGTCGCCCCGCGTCCACGCCGCACACCACGCCCGGACGCGATGCTTCCCTCCCCTTTCGGTGCATGTCCGGGACCACCGCGTCGGAGACGTCCGCTCCCACCGCTCGCCGCCTGCTGCTGGCGCGTAACCGTCCGCACCTTGGTCAGGAAACTCCTGGCACGACCGACCTTCGGCGTGTCGGCGCGGATACGGCCCAGCCTCGGGCGGAAGCGGTTGTCGTCGCCCGCGCTCATGGCCGCCGATCCATCCGAAACTGCCACAAACAGACGGGAGTGCCGCGAAAAACAGGGCGGAAACTGACTTCGCCGCCTGTCGCGGCACCATACCCCCTCAAAGGGGGTGCCACCCAAAACAATGTGCAGACAAGGGCTTGCCCTGCGGATCGGACCCATGGGGTGCCGTCCGCTTTAATCTTGCGCTCCCTCTTCTGCCCGTTTTTTGCCTCCCTGCCCCCTGCCCTGCACACTGCAATCATGGCTGCGCTCCCATGCTGCCACCCACTACGAACAGCCCATCCGATCGCGGCATGATCCCCGACATATCGTGCGCCGATGCCGCCTCACCACTTCGATCCGACGGCACGATGAAGAGCGGCGCGCGGGGCCAGACAAACCGATTGACCGCCGCGATCACGACGGGAGCATCGCCGCCATCTCCGATGAACGGCGCAACGGCAGCGACATAAGCGCGCGTTTCCAATGGCAATGGACGCCCTGCCAGAGACGCCTCATAGCGATCGGGACCGGCGTTATAGGCGGCGAGAAAACCCGGCGAACCGTAACGGTCATGCAGTTCGCGGAGATAGGCCGCGCCCGCCAGAATGTTGTCGCGCGGATCGTAGGGATCACGGCCGAGATGATAGCGGACGCGCAGATCGGCCCATGTGCCGGGCATGATCTGCATTAGTCCCATCGCGCCCGCTGATGAAACGGCCCTCGGATCGCCTGCACTCTCGGCCCCCATGACGGCCCTGATCCACGTCGCCGGAATGTCGAAACGCCGCGCAGCCTCAGCGATCTCGGCGGCATACGGGACGTCGAATGTCTGCGCCGATACAGCAACTGGCGACATGGACACAAGACATCCCGCTGCCAGCAGACACACGATCCGGGCTTGCTTCCACATGACGTCAGTCCCGCACATCGCGCCTTTGGGGACGGCTCCAGTGCAGCGACCAGACAGCGCCGCTGTTGCCGTCACGGAACAGATTGGCGCGCAACGGCTGCGGCAGGAGCGGATCGTCGATCAGCAGGGCAACGTAATCGCCGGCACGCTCGCCCGTGCGTTTCCAGCCTGCCCCGATCTCCGGACCATCCTCGTCATCACGATGGATGCGATAATCCGGGGCGCTGTCGGAGTCCGATTTCTCGGCCTGCACGATGACGATCTCATGGGAACCGAGGAAGGTCTGGATGCGCCCGGCAAAGCCGGTCTTCTCGCGCGTGAAGCTACCGATCTGCGGCATGGGAAGTCTCCATAGCGATGTTGCGAAGGCGCGGCATCGGCCTGTCAGCGAACAGGCCGTGCCAGACGAAATGGCGGTCGCCGCGCGCGTCGGTGTAGAGCGGTGTCGCCCGGCCGATCACGGCCGTGCGCGGGAGTAGGCCGAAATAGCGGCCGTCCAGACTGTCGCGAACGGACGGGTTCATGAGGAAAATCTGATCCGGTGCGATGCGGCGGCAGCCCTGCCAGACCGGCAACACGCGCCCGCGCCGATCGCGGTCCTGCGCCTCGCCGAGCTTTACACCATCAACCGTGACGGTGCGCCCGACGCGGCAAACCTGTTGCCCCGGCTGCGCTGCCACGGGCTTCAGCAGCGGCACACCACGCCCGATATAGCCGCGCCGAACCATGAAATCGGCCAGCGGCTTCGGTGGCCTGACGGCAACCAGATCACCGACCTTTAGCCCGTTGGGCGCTGCAAGGTCGTAGAGGCCGAGCGGCGTACTGGCGGAGGCGTTCCAGAGCAGCTTCACCGGCACGGGGACGATGGCAGCGACGGCCACGCCCATCGCGGCAAAATACGTCGCCATGACATAGCCGAAGCGGGTCATGGCACGATCTCCTGCCGTCTGAGCCAGGCCCGATGACGCGCCATGGTGTAGGGGCGTGGCTGCTCATTAGCGTTCAGCCGGTTGCCAACATGCCGCCAGTGATCAGGCGAAACCGCGCAGGCATCGATGCCGGCCTCTTCCACCGCGTCGATATGGCGGAGCACCTGTTCGACCTTCGGCCAGCCCGCGACCCTCAGCAGGATTTCACCGCCGGGCCGGATAAAGGGCACGGTCTGGCAGGGTTCGCCCGGTGCCACGGCGCGCGGGATGTCGATGCGCGATGCGATCGTGCCGAAATCATTGGCCGCCCATCGGACGAAAGCGAAAACGCTGCCAGGCCGGAAGGAGAAGACACGGCGGCGTCGGTCGAGGATCTGTTCCTGAGCCTCATGGCCGAACCTGATCCAGTTCTCGACACGCTTTTCGATGTGGGTCAGTTCGACATGGGTCAAGGCGTCGTGTGCGAACGGCAGGGCGTGGCCCCGCGCACGGGACGTTGTGGCACTCGTCATGGCCCGTCTCCAGGCATGGGAGAAAGACCACACGCGTGCGGATCGCCCGGCCTGTCGGCGGCACCGGCACCACGGCCGGCAACCGACCGCCCCAACATCAAAAAGTTAGAGTCTAAGTTAGACTCTAAGTTAAGAGCGCGATTCAGCGTTTCAGGCCAAAGACTTAACTGGGGTTCGTGCGCCTGAAATCCCGATAGTGATGCGCCCGAAGTCCCGATAGTCCCTGCGCCCGAAATCCCGTGTCCGTCCACACCGTCATCCACAGGCACTGTGGATAAGTTGATGGGACGAATATGTAGCAGTTTCCTCCGACCTTCGCGCCGGATTGTGAGGCGATAACCGGGAAGCGACTGGCGGCCAACAATGCGCCGCAGGTCGAGTGCGAAATCTGAGACACGCGCCAGGCTGCCAGATTTCTCGTGAAGATGCGGTATCTCGAACAGCCAGCCCTGCGGCTGATGCCCGGCATGTTTGCGGGCGACGCGGTAGAGCCAGCGTTCGATACCCCCGGTCAGACGAAAATAGGCCGGGTCGATGGTCAGAACCAATGAACGGTCGATGACACCGCGATAGAACCAGTCCGGCAGAACGCACTCCATGCCCTCGACACGACCGTCGCGGGTGGTCCGTTCCTCCCATTCATTGATCCAGGAGAACTGGTGCCGGCGCCAGTGCTCACCATTACGGATGGTGGTACGGATCACGGTCGATTGCAGCCGGGCGAACGCGGCCTTGAGCAGCCGATAGTCCCGTGCGCCCGTGGCACGGCCAACAGCCCTCAAAAGCTGATACGGAGTGAAGCGCAGAAAGCGGGAGGTTCTGAGACCACCATTCTCGGCCTCGACGATCTGTGAAGCAGCCCAGATCAGCACGTCGGCATCCCAGATGGTTGCCATGCCGTGCTCGGCCAGGCCATGAATCTCGACCCGCTGGCCACCGGCCTCGTAGAGGATCGGGGCAACGCGCTTTGCCTTGGAAAGCGAGAAGAACGGGCGCTCCATCAGATCGCACTGGTCGCGGGGGCTGGCATCGCCTCCCGCGATCACGAAGGGAGCAAGGCGCAGCCGCTCGCTCTCCCGCCCGTGCTGGCCGCGCTGCGGCATGACGCCGGCCATTCAGAGGGTCGCCTTTTCGGCCGGGGTCAGCGGACGTGCCGGGAAGACACGGCAGGGTGTCTCATCGGTCGTGGATCGGCGGACACCGTTCTCCGTCCATCCCTGGAGGTCGTCGAGGGTATAAACGATGCGGCCGCCAATCTTGCGATAGGTCGGGCCGGTGCCGTAGGTGCGATGCTTTTCCAGTGTACGGATGGAAATGCCAAGGAAGCGCGCCGCATCGGGCGTGCGCAGGAAACGGGGCGGCAACCCCGTCTTGGGATCGAGCATGATCGGGCCTCCGGTTGGGTTCGGCGGCTGTCGGTGACAACAGCGGGCCATGGCGAACCGTGGCGGAGGATCGGCGGTCTGGAGAGTGCCGGAATCAGGTGGGATTGATTCCGGTCCCCCAATAGGGGACTATATATCGAAAGGGCATACTGAGATTAAAAACAGTCGGAAACTAAAATTATTCGGATAAATGCAATGACTTTCACTATTTATTCATGGCCAGATATCTCCTCCAAATACTATGGAGGCACAATTATTCTTGGAAACGGGTCTAGCGTTGCCGTGTCACCATGCTTTGGTTATAGCTCGTTATTAGAAAATGCTCAGGAAAAATACTTACTTACAGAAGATGTATATCGTCTATTCAATTTTTTTCTACCTCCGACTTCGAACTGATTTTGCGACTAGTATGGCAAGCATCGAACATTAACAATGCGCTCTCCATACCAGATAACCGCACACACAACGCCTATTTGAATGTTCGAGAATCTCTGATTAAAGCAGTTCGTGATGTACACCCCGAATACATAACGATAATAAACCAACTGCCATCGATGTATAAATTTCTTAAAAGTTTCAATACTGTATTTTCTCTTAATTACGATCTTTTAGTTTATTGGACAATTACTTATGGTTTCAACATTGATGATGGACACAGATTTAAAGACTGTTTTTTAAATGGTGGATTATTTCATGATGATTGGAAAAAATTTTATGAACCATATAATTACCACGAGAGAAGCAACACCTTAGTATTTTACCCTCATGGCAACTTGGCCTTATGTCGAAATTTGATCGAACAGGAAATAAAAATACACGCCAGTGACAGATCTCTACTTGAGTCAATACTAAATAAGTGGAGGACTGAGCAGTATGTGCCTTTATTTGTTAGTGAGGGCACCATGGAACAGAAAATAACTTCTATTCAAAGCAGCTATTATCTTTCCACGGTGTATCGAGAAATACTAACGTCGCCTCGTTCTACACTGACAATTTACGGCTGGGGGATAGGAAATCACGATAGGCATTTGCTTAAGCGTATGCAAGGATGCGGAATTCAACGAGTAGCTGTATCAGTATTCAATAAAGATCAATCCTATTGCAACTATGCTTATCATGTAATACAAGAAGAAATAGGCCCTGTTGGTGTGGATTTTTTTGATAGCAATAGCCCAGAGTGTTGGATAAATTCCTCCCCAGAATCAGGACAACACTGGTAAATACGTGCACTTACTCGTTTTTCTATACCCTTAAATTTTAATTACCTGAGGATATAATACCATGAATTTAGGAAAGCTTCGTCAGTCTGTACAACGATATCAATTCTCGATAAGACTGGATCAGCTTGAAAGATCTTTTGTTGCCGCCAGCAATCCTTTCCGTGCGGAAGTCAAAAACGTTCAGGACGAACACAACGTCATTCAGGCAGAAGTGGATGCAGGTATCTCAAGTTGGGAAGTCCCCGACGAAGAGGGCTTTCCTCCCTATGATCGTGGTGAATATCTCGCTGAAAGACGACAAGATGCAGAAGATAGCCTGCTTATTCTTCGGAAGGCTTTCTCTACATTGATTTATCATCAATGGGAGCGCTCGGCTCAGACTTGGATCTCACCGGCATTATCCCGCCCCAACCATGACGATATTGTGTCTTCATTGAAATCGAACAATATCACAATTGATGAAACCGGCCTTGATAAGCTTAGATGCCTAGCAAATGTAATAAAACACAACAGTAAACAATTTGGACCAAAATTATATTCTCTATGTCCAACTTTATTTAAGGCAAAATTCAATCCGCACGCAAACAATCCACATACCGGCCTCCCATACAATTCACTGGACTGGGAAGAAAATATCTTTCTAAACGATAAGGATGTTGAATCATTCTTCGCAACACTCAGAGCATCTTCAGTTTAAGATCATTTTTTTATTTTAGATATTCATAGGAACTAAATTAAAATGATTTTTTGGGAATAAAACCTTCGGAAAGCCTATTAATCGGCTTCAGTCGCATGAAACAGTATGTGAGTTGTCAGCATGCTGACAGCCGAATTGGATAACGCAATAGGTCACGATAACCTCCTCGAATATAATGCCGACCATCGGCAACAAGGCGACGGACCTGGTTCTTGCGGGGGTCACTCTCCCAAGCGGCTTTCCTGCCTTCAAACCCAAGCAACACCTCTGCGAGCTTGCGATAACTCGCGCCAGCAGCCCGACCATCAAACGCCCGGAGCATCAGGATATGCCGGTCCCGCGTCTGCTGCGGGAAATCATGCGCCCACCTGCCCTCAGGCCGACCGACCAGCGCGCGCCATAAACGCAGCACGGCCTCCGCGCGAAGCTCCAGCAACTTATCGAGCGGCAGGATCACGACATAGGTGGCGCGTCCATTCGCTGGACTTGTCGGGAGCCAGAACTGATGTGCCGACGCTCTGGACGGCCAAAAACCGTACCACGCATCACCGTCATCCAGTCGCGCGACGAGGTCTGATAATTCCGCGAGATTGATCGGCATGACGGCCGGATCATCCGCATTCGCCAGAGCCTCACGCAGTTCGATCACGTCAGGCGAGAGTTCCGGTATCCAGAAAACAGGCGTATGGCCGGCAGGCTGCGCCGGATCGACAGGGAAATCGCAAACCCCATCGTTTGGAAAAGGCTTTGCTGTCCCCTGGCTTCGGAGCCGCAAGCGTTTTCGTTCGCTGGAACGCGCGACGATATTCGTCGTCACGTCTAAGATATTCCCAGGCCATGCCGGCGGCTGCAATGTCTTTTGCGTGTTCGTAAGCGGCCGGCGACTGCCAATCTGATATCGGCATCGCGTTACCCTTCCTTTTGCGCCTGCTTCTGGCAGCAGCACAATCAGGATGCGCAATGGGAAGATTTTGTGGAGACTGTGTTTGGAGATACTTCGATCTCGTAACACGATCGCACGATCGCTATATCGTTCTTCGCGTCTGCCAGAATATTCCGCGAGCCGGGCATGCGCCCGGCGAGTGGCGCTTATTTTCATCTTCCCGTCGCCGATCCGCGAAGTCGGATTGGCGCAAATTTGTGCGGACAGACAGGCCAAGGAAACGGGCACCGCAGAACCGAATTGTCGGCCCTGCGGCGTTCACTCCCTACGCCGCCATTTTCTTCGCCGCGTGCCAGGCCAGGCGCCGGGTTGCCGTTGCCGCGTGGTCTGCGTCCAGTTCCATCCCCAGCCAGTCCCGCCCGAGATGCTGCGCCGCCACCAATGACGAACCCGAACCACAAAACGGGTCCAGCACCAGACCGCCTACCGGGCAGAAGGTTTCCACCAAGGGCAAGAGCGCCGCCACCGGCTTTTGCGTCGGATGCAGTTTATTGCCCGAATACGGCATGTCGATCACATCCGGCACCGGCTGTCCGGGCCGCCTCACGCTCCCTTTTGCCAGAAGGTAGGCGCTTTCATGCTCGTAGCGCAGAAAACCAGAAGATGACGCATAGGATTTGCGGAAGACGATATGCCCGACCATGCGGAACCCGACCGCCTTCCAGGCTTCGGCAAACAGGTCGATCTTGTTCCACCCGTAGAAACTGACGGCAAGACCGCCCCATTTCAGAACACGATGCATCTGGTTAACCGCAGGACGAAGCCAGCGTGCATTATCGTCATTGCGGACCTTCCGCCCGTCACGCCCCTGATAGTTCACCAGGTAAGGCGGATCAGTCAGGATGAAATCCACCGTATTGCGCGGCATTGTCCGCATCAATTCCACGCTGTCGCCATTGAGAATGGTATTGCGGAAATCGGTCGCCGTGTTGGTGTTGCCGGTCATGGTCTTTGCCCTTTGTTCAGCGAGGAACAGCCCCCGCTGTTCCTCTGCCTCGCGGCGAGCAGCGGGGTAGCAACGGCAAGGGCGACCGATGAGGAGGGGTATCTCCAGATCTGCACGAAGCGTAGCGCAGGAAGATCGGGGACACCCCATCGGGCGGCGTCAGCGCGCTGACGCACACCCTTGCCGGCGCGAGGGCGGAGCCATTAGCTTTTTCTTCTTTTAGCTAACTTTCGTTTAGCGATCGGGATTACCGGCAAGAATAGGCCACTTCATCACCCTATCAGTAAGTATTGAGCGGGATCAGCTAATCAAGAAAAGGTCAAGCCATACCCTCTCCCCCATCTGGCGAGAAATGACCATCCGTTCAGCCTGGAAAACAATAATTTTAATATCTGTCATTCAAAAAAGATATAGGCGCCACAGTTCCCAATTATGCTCCGATATGACGGAACCAACTAGACGAATCACGGTTTAGCGGCGAGGATATCCAAGTGGGAGGATATCATGGCTACAGCGCCTCGCGGGATTCATTTCCTGACCATTGACGCACTGCTTGCCGACCTCATCGGAGGGCGAGTGGTAGCGCTCGGCGAAGGCGAGGAATTTGCGCTGGTGTCAGATGATGCACGCGCGGTTCTCGATTGGTACCGACGCAATCGCGGCAGGTGGCAGTCAAATCTCTCGGCCAACGATACCGATGCGATCATTGACACAATCGGCACGCCGCCGCCGACCATCGAGGCGGAGCCCGAAGCTGGCAATGCCCACGCGGTTAAGCTGCTGCAGCTGGTGAAGGTCGAGGCGCACCGCTTCGCGGGGTTACATGCTTATGGTCGGCCAAATGCCCCGCCTGCTTCGTTCATATTCGAGCCTCGCAAGCCCGTTTCGCTGATCGAGGGCGTGAATGGCTCCGGCAAAACCTCGATTGCCAACGCTATCGTCTGGTGTCTGACCGGCCATCTCATCCGATCACAGCGCCCGCCCGAGGAGGGCCCCCTGGACTTCGCCTGCGAGATCACACGCGATGACGGCAGGACCACCACGCATGCGATGTCGGCGGTTACGCCGTTACCCCCGAAATCTGCGGAACTGCCACCCGATGGCGAGCCGATCCCAGCCGACAGCTGGGTAGAGCTAACCTTTGCTGATGCAACCGGCACTCTTCTACCGCCGCTCCGGCGCAAGCAGGGTCGAACGACACGTGGCAAAATCACCGAGACCAAACCTGACCTGGATGCCATCGACATTGATCCAATCGCCTGGCGCATTGCAACGACGATGCCGGCATTACTCCCATTTCTCTCCGTCGGCTCGACATCCCAGCTCGGCGAAGCAGTAGCACGACTGACCGGGCTTGCCGACTTGGTGGATCTGGCCCGGCACGCCGAGAAAATGGCGCTACGGATTAGGAAAACAACAATACCCGAAATCGAGAAGCAGCAACTCGATATCGCTAGACGCTATCAGCAGGCGGTCGACGACCTAGCCACAGTCGTCATCGAGACGCCGACAATAGCCTTCGAGGGCGCAGCCCCCGCCGTAGACGAGGAGAATTCAGCGGAGCAGATCGTAGCAATCACGAGTCATTTTATTGGCTTGAAAGCCAAAGCATTGAGCGAAGCACAAGAGGTACTCGGATATGGTTTCGATCCCGAAAACAAGCAGTTGCGCGACAATCTGGAAGGAAGTATCGCCCCGGCAATCGAACGATTAAGAACGGCTGTAGAACTACCGTCGATCGCGCGCCTCGCCGCCTTGAAGATGGCTGCCGCCGACGTCGCTGCCATCGTCGCCTTGATGACCCAGGTAGAAACAGAAGCCGCCACCCTTGCGCAACTGGCCGCTGATCCCGATCGCGCTCGCCGTGTTCAACTTTACGCCAAAGTATCGACGTGGATGCACGACCATTCTCATGTCGATGATGGCACCTGTCCAGTGTGCGTCGGCAAGCTGTATGGCGCGTGCGATCCAGTCACCGGCTCACCGATTGTCGATCACCTTGCCGAAGCGGCACGCGACCGCGAGGTGATCGCACAGACGATTGCCGAGTGGTCAACACACTGGATCGGGCGCCTATTGCAGGAGCTTCCGCCCGCCATTGCAAAGGAGGCACGCGATGACTTGCCACCGAACCCGACCACTCTGCTCCGGGCTGGGCTGGTAGACGAACTCTTCGCAAGTGAGCCGTTCCGGGGCACGCTATTCGCGCTTCAGGCCGATGCCGTAACTCTGATCGACGAACGCCTTGCCAGACTTCCCAAATTCACAGAACCTGCTGCCCGGCCGTTGCCCGCTGCTTTGACGACACAGACATCTCGGCTCCAGCAGATGATCGCCCGGGTCGATCGCGCGTTAGCGTTTGCCGAATGGCGCAAAGATGCAGCCACAGCGGTCAACGCATTCCTACGTTCGATTCGGCGCGGTGACGACGACCATCCCGATGCGTTCCGTGCGATCGGACAGCGGCTAGTGTCGCTGCTCCGAATAGTCGAAGGTGTTGCCCCGCTCAACGCGGCGATCGAGCAGGTTCGACGCATGGGGGCAGCACGCGGGGATCATGTCGCGAAGAAAGAGCGCATTTTGGCATGCGGGCGCGCCGTGGCAGCACTTGATCTTCTTGTTCCACTCGGCAGTCTAGCCCAGATGCAGGTCGATACGCTGCGGCGGAAACTACACAATCGATCCGAGTATTGGCGCAGCTTGATTTATCGCAATGCGACGACCTTCGCGCCCGACCTTACCGGCACCGACATGAACGCACGTGGTGTACTGGAGCTGAAAGTCGGCCGAGAGGGCGTGACCGCGCCGGCACAACATGTATCCAACGCTTCGGCCTTGCGCGGCGCGCTGTTCGGCTTCTTTCTCGCATTCCGTGAGCATGTGCTCGCAACGCGCGGTGGCCTGTCGCTGCTAGTATTGGACGACCCACAAGAACTCCTCGACCACGACAACCGCCAGCGGCTCGCACGCGGGCTTGCCGCCGTCGCTGCGGCGGGAGCCCAGCTCTTCGTTACCACCCATGATCGTCGATTTGCCCGGTCGCTGGTAGCAGAGAACCGTAGCACCGACCGCGTCCAGCATCTGTCGCTCCATGCGGTGAATTTCGTCCATCCGACGCTGAGCCTTTCGCCGACCATTGAGGAAGTCGATCGGCGTCGCCAGGCGTTCATCGCCAAACCCGATTCGACGATCGACGCGCAGAACTATGCGTCGGACCTGCGCGTATTCATCGAAGGTCGGCTCAGCGATTTGTTCGATGACCTCGCTGAACCGGCGCATGCAGCCTCGACGCAGGTGCTGACGCTGTTCTCGTTGCTAGACAAGCTGCGCGCACTGATCGCCAACGGTGGCGGCGAGTTATTTACTAATCCTGTTCTTAAGCGTTTCGTCGATGATCCAGGGTTCGCCGAGGGCGCATCCCCCCGCCGCGTGCTCAACACATCCCATCACGACAAGACGTCGCTCACCTACATGGATGTGAAGGAGGTCGAGACCGCTTTCGGCCGTCTTCGCACCGCCGTCGAGAAGGTGCATGAGCAATTCCGCCTGCACCGCTGGCGCGAGCCCCTCGCGTCACCCAACGCGGTCGATACCAACATTGTGCAGTTGCCCATCATGACGCGACCAACTTTTTCCGTGCCAGTATACCCGGATATCGCAGCATTTGCCGGCTCTATACCGACCGAAGGTTCACAGGATACGGCTGCCGAACACGTCGATGGCAGTTGGTTCGAGAGCAAGGCACTATTCTATGTGAGTGGTGAAACTTTGGGCTTCGCGATCCCGTCCGGTGCAGTCGCCATCGTCGATGCCGAACCCTATCCCGGCCGCGACCGCAACCTTGTGATTGCCCGGCATCAAGGCAATGTGCTGGCACGCCGGCTACTGAAGGCACCGGGCTCCCTTGGCATTTCACTCTCGGCGCAGATGCCCGATCCACGGGTCCCGCGCCCGACGATGACCTATGACGAAAGCAAGGTTCGCTTGTATCGCATCGTCGGTGCGATCTTCACTGATATGCCACCCCCGCTTACCGGTCGCGGCGAAGCAACCCCAATCGACACGGCTCCGGAACTCGCCGGAATCGAGGTCGCTTATCGTGTCCGCGAGGACAGCGCCGTACCATTAGCGCTGCCAGGGCAAGTCATTCTGGGTGGGACCGAGTTGAGGCCGAATGATCTCGACGCATTGGAAGGCAAGCTTGTCGCGGTAACGCTTGATGATGGTTCCAGCATCTTCAAGCGCGTCGGCACGCGCCTCTGCGGCAGTCTCAGCCATCTCCGCCAATTTGAAACGATTGGCGGTCTTGGCTCTTCAATCGTTATCGCCACAGAAGCAGTGGACGGAGGGACCAACACACCTACGATGGTCGCGGCTCGTCGGGTCTGGGCGGTGCTCTACGAATAGCCTTGAAATGTGATGTTCGTTTAGCAGGGCAAATCAAATGTCAGCTATCGCGCAAAAATTGAGCGGGAGGTCGATGTCCACACGAACGATGCGTGGGACAAGTTATGCGCACTCATTTCAATCGTTAAGAAAACTTGGTTGCCATGCCGCGCGGCATCATTCGTGCAAATAATACGTGTTATTCAATTCTTCTCGGTACCAGAATAGTGCTGAGAGAGGGAGTGATGGATGGCTGGTCTTACTGACATGGAAGAACTTATTGCCACTGTGCCCGAGAAGGACATCGCCAATTATCTTCGGGAGGCATTCGTCTGTTACGGTGCCGGTGCGTACCGAGGCTGTATCGTCCTCACCCATACAGCCCTCTTTGAAGGCTTGCGGACAAAGCTGCACGCTGTTGCCGCGGTGAACAGCAAGGCGAGGGAGGTTCTTGCGATGATTGAGCCGCTTGCCAGCAAACAGAAGGTGTTCGAATCAAAACTCATCGACCAAATGAAGGCAGGCACGATCATCACGCAGCTCGAGGCCGATATCCTTGAGCAGCTCAACAAACAGCGCAACAAAGCAGCGCATCCGTCGGGCCACCTGGTCACTGCTGAAGAGGCACGTTTCGTATTCTCCGAGGCGATCCAAAAATTCCTGTCGCAACCGATACGCCAGACGTCGGTGCTCGTAGATGCCATTATCACTCGCCTGCCCGAGCCCAATTTTTTTCCAAGTGCGATTTTTTCAGATATCACGCTTGTCGTTGATGAGGAGACCGAGAGCCTCGACATTCTCGGGCTTCCTCAGCTTGTCGTCAAAATCGCTGACATGCTTGACAGCGACGATCCCATTGCAGTGCAAAATGCCGAGCGCTTCCTTCTTGTGCTTACTAGCCGCAAGGACACCAATCTTCGGGAAAGCATCATCAAGGCCGTAATCACACCCAAGGCAACGACCGGCACACACGCGACACTCATAGCACAACTGGCCGCCGTCGATCCCGCCATCCTTAAGAGCGCCCCGCCCGTAACTAAGGCGCGCGTGGCCACACTGTTGCTCAGCAATGGCAAGACAGTCGGAGTCGCCGTTCCGTATGCCGAACTACGCAATCCGGCACATGTACTTGCATCCGCCGTAAAGGAACTAGGCGAGACGTTTATGCTTGCCAATTACAAGGATTTCACTGATTGGGTCATCGATGAGGCGCCAACCGCACCCGAATTCATCGATGGGATCGCTGGGACGCCCACGCTCTTCTCCCAGCTCCAGTTACGCTACCGGGCAAAGGCTGCGCATTCTCAATTCGCTGAATCCAATGCGTTTGCGAGCGTGCTCCCGGGCATAGACGCGGCGCTCGGCAAAGCAGCTTCGGACGAACAAGCCTTTTGGTTGCTAGCCGCGGTGGTGAAAGGCGCTTACTGGGGTGCTTACACGTCGATCGCATTACGCGATGCGCATTTTCAAGCGCTTCCAACCTTACGCGCCAAAGCCCTTGCCTTCGTTCCTGCCGACACTTCCAAAGCGCAGGAAATCCTCGACAGCTCTTATTTCACGGGAAGTCCGACCGAATTTTCCGCCCAGTATCTGGAGGACGCTCTTCCCCCCTAAAGCTATGGAGCGAATGGTCGGGCCTGCGCCTTATGGTCAGCTGCTCTCCACAATACTCCTACGGCTTGTCATCAGTTAAGTCCTGAGTTGCGCCTGAGGCTTGTACTTTCTGGCTTCCTGTGCTGACTGTTTCCTCGGTATTTTGGGAGGCAGACAGATGCGGCGCTATGGTTTGCGTGACGATCGGTGGGAGCGGATAAAAGACCTTCTTCCCGGTCGGAAGGTCATGTCGGCGGCACGGCTGCTGACAACCGCCTGTTCGTGGAGGCTGTGTTGTATCGCTATCGCGCAGGCATTCCCTAGCGTGATCTTCCTGCCCGTTTCGGTGACTGGAAGAACGTTCACAGACGTCTGCGTCAATGGTGTGAAAGCGATGTGATCGAACGGATCTTTCGCCATCTGGCCGCAGATCACGACAATGAATACATGATGATCGACAGCACGATTGTCCGGGCTCATCAGCATAGCGCCGGCGCCCTGAAAAAAGGGGGCCTGATCAGGCCCTGGACGATCCCGGGGTGGACCTGACTACAAAAGTCCATGCCATCTGCGACGCCTTGGGCAATCCGGTGGAACTCGATATCACGCCGGGGCAGGATGCGGATATTACCCAAGCAGAAGTCCTGTTGGAAAAGATCGACCCGGATGCCTTTCTTGCCGACAGGGCGTATGACGCGGACAGGTGATCGACAGACTTCGCCCTTTACAAGGAGCGAGATCTTGTCGAGCGGTTCTTCAATAGTCTCAAACAGTTCCGCGCTATCGCAACACGCTACGACAAGCTTAAATCCACTTTCCTTGCCGCCGTGCAGTTCGCTTCAATCGTCATCCTGCTTAACTGACGACAAGCCGTAGAGGGCGATTGAAGTGCTTAAAAGACGCGTCGGTGAATACATACCCGAGCATAATGGCATTAACGAACTGCCCTGATGGAGAGCGGACATTGAACCTCGTCGCAGAAGATGCTACGAGACTACCGCGAGGCCACACGACCCCAGCCGTCCTAGGGGATTTTCGTATGGACGGAGCCGTTACGGTTTATTGGAAGAGTGGTTCTCGCGCTCGTTTTTCACTCCGAGCGGGTCTCGTTTGCGACGAGGCTCATAGATCGTGTAGAACCAAAGATCCTCGGGCCTGTTAACTTTTGATCGCAAGACCACTTTGACTGTGGCGGTTTGACGGAATGGAAATGACACTACTGCGCTCACAGCTCTGAGATCATTCGATGTGTAGGAACGAGGATTAAAGCTTCGCACGGTTGTAGAGTCGATATTTGTCAAAATTTTTTCTATGGCGCCCAGTAGCACAAAAGATTGAAATCGCATCGCTGCGGTTCTTCCTGGTCTGGTAATATGCCTCCAACCGCTTCTCGTGAAATGAATGCGTGGACCATTGTCCCCTAAAGATAGCTTTCGGCAATTAAGGTCTTTATACAAAGCTCTCGATGAGACTTGGAAATGCTCCTTAGCTCGTATGTGAGGAAAGTCTTCCCTCGTAGTTGAAATCTGCGGTAACATCAGATCGAAATGTAAGTTTCCCGCCAATCGAGCGATGATCTTTTTAGCAGCAGCATCGAAGATGTTGTCTTTGGGGACATATACGCGCGTTCTGCCGATTGCGGATGGCTCGCGAACGTTGACCCATCTTGCAATACCGGTGTCAGGCTCAACATGAATCAAGATGGCACCTCCAGCTAGACGACGCCATCTGTCAAGGTTTCGTTCGAGCGTCTCGCGCGAGATTTGGACAGCATACCGTCCGTCGACGAGTTGGGCAGCTTGTCGCTTCACTTGCGCAAAGATTATCTGGCCCGTAGGACAATTACCCCGTTCTATGAAAATCAGACCATCGATACCGTCATCATTCTGACTGTCGACTTGTTGCCAACGACTTTTCCAGTCCTCCAGGACGATATTTTCCACCTTAACAATGCCGAGCTGTCCAGCGCGTTGGCTACTCATTCCTCTCGACATCGCCACAAGTAATTACCCCATCCTAAAGATTACCAATGTTAATTTACCAGCGACACTGACCATCTTCAATGGTTCTATCCAACTGACGATCTGAACCGGCAGGGCAAGTACACTAGATGCGCTTTTCGAACCCTCTTGCTTGCGGGCATGCCGTGGCGGCATGACATCAATCGGGTATAGCTTATTCGACCCGTCAAACTGCTCGAATGAACAGGTCCACCTCTGAGCCGGAAACGCAGCCGTCAATTCGCTCTACGAGAAGAATGCTATTCCAGAATCGTTCATGCCTCGTCCTTCCTTCTCGTAACGCCGCCATACGCCAGTATTTGTACGACGCGCCTCTATCCGGGACTACCCATAACTACGATTCCGTACGCTTGGACGCGCATGGACGCGCTCTCTCGTATTGCCGTTTTTCTTTGAAATAACAGTCATCTGTCCGGATCGTGTGCCTGTTTTCCTTGCCTTGCGGTCGGAAGAGAGCAACGATGACGAACAGGCCCAACCAGTCCATTGCCCCGGCGTATCGGCCGCCCAAGCCCGAATTGCGGCTCGTCCTGCGCCCCAACACACCCGACCCGCGCCTGGTGGCACTTGTCCGCCTCATGGCACGCTGTGCGGCACGGGACTGGTTCCGGTCGCAGCAACAGGAGCACCGCCGCTCCGGACCGTAAGGGATGCCTTGTCATGAAGGTCGCGCTCTACGCCCGCTATTCGTCCGACAACCAGCGCGACGCCTCGATCGCCGACCAGCTTCGGGTCTGCCGTACCCACGCGGAAAAGCAGGGCTGGACCATCGTCGAGGAGTATACCGATCACGCCATTTCGGGCGCCTCACTGATGCGGCCCGGCATCCAGGCGCTGATCGCCGATGCACAGCGCGGACGGTTCCAGATCGTGCTGGCCGAAGCGATGGATCGCCTCTCCCGCGACCAGGAGGACATCGCCGGCGTCTTCAAGCGCATGAATTATGCTGGCGTGCGGATCGTCACCCTCTCCGAGGGCGAGGTTTCCCACCTTCATGTCGGCCTCAAGGGCACGATGAACGCCCTGTTCCTGAAGGACCTGGCCGAGAAGACGCATCGCGGCCTGCGCGGCCGGGTCGAACAGGGCAAGTCCGGCGGCGGCAATGCCTACGGCTATGACGTGGTACGCAGGCTCGACGCCAATGGCGAGCCGATCCGGGGCGACCGCACCATCAATCCAGCGGAAGCCGACGTGGTCCGTCGCATCTTCCGCGACTTCGCGTCCGGACTGGGACCTCGCGCCATCGCTTTCCGTCTCAACGACGAAGGCATCTCAGCCCCAGGCAGCGGCGCCTGGGGTTTCTCGACCATCAACGGCAACCGGACGCGCGGTACCGGCATCCTCAACAACGAGATGTATGTCGGAAAGCTGGTCTGGAACCGCCAGCGCTTCATCAAGGATCCCGACACCGGCAAGCGCCAGGCCCGTCCCAGCCCGGAAGCCGAATGGGTGATCCAGGAGGTGCCGAACCTGCGGATCGTCGATCAGAACCTGTGGGACGCGGTCAAGACACGACAGGCCAGCGTCAGCGCAAGCCGTGACACACGCGACACATCGTCGCCCGATCATTTCCGCGAGAAACGCCGCCCCCGTTACCTGTTCTCGGGCCTGAGCAAATGCGGCTGCTGCGGTGGTGGCTATTCCATGATCTCTGGCACCCTGCTGGGCTGCTCGACAGCCCGCAACAAGGGCACCTGCGACAATCGCGCCAATATGCGCCGCGAGGAGCTGGAGCGGCGCGTCCTCGATGCCCTGCGTCACCATCTCATGGACCCGGAGCTGTTCGCCGAGTTCTGCACGGCCTTCACCACCGAGATGAACCGGCTGCGCATGGAGGCGTCGGCCGACATCGGCGCGGCTGAATCAGAACTGAAGCGGGTCGAGCGCGACATCCAGCGCCTGATGGATCTCTATATTTCAGAAGCCATCTCGATCGCGACGGTCAAGGAGCGCGGGTCGAAGCTCGAAGCCCGCAAGGCGGAGCTGACGGAGCTCCTTGCGACTGCCGAAGCACCCCCGCCCCTGCTCCATCCTCAGATGGCGGAGTTCTACCACCGGCAACTCGCGCGCCTGCACGACATGCTGCATTCCGAGCTGGACGAGAAACGCCAGGAGGCGGCCGAAGTGATCCGCTCCCTGATCGAGGCCATCATCCTCACGCCATCCGACAAGGGACTCCAGATCGATGTCCGGGGCGATCTCGCCGGCATCCTGGCGGTCGCGGCAGGCGGACAAACGAAAACCCCAGCCCGTTATGGGACTGGGGTTCGTGATACGTTTGCATCGCAATTTCAGATGGTTGCGGGGGCAGGATTTGAACCTGCGGCCTTCAGGTTATGAGCCTGACGAGCTACCGGGCTGCTCCACCCCGCGTTGGGTGGGGTGTTGTGTGTGGGGTGGATCAGGGGACCTGGCGGCGACCGACTTTTCCGCATCTTAAGATGCAGTATCATAGGCGCTGGGGCGTTTCACGTCCGAGTTCGGGATGGGATCGGGTGGAAGTCTCCCGCCATAGCCACCAGGTCTTCTGATCCACCCGACCTCTGGTGTGTCGGTGTGGGAGGTTGGTGTGTTTGTATGATGAGTATGTTTTGCGTGGATGATTGCTATGCATGTGTATGCTCTGTCTTGCAGAGCGTTGTGTGAGCGATATGGGCGATTAGGACCGGTTAGCTTCACGTGTTACCACGCTTCCACACCCGGCCTATTGACGTGATGGTCTTTCACGGCCCTGTGAGACCTAGTTTTGAGGTGGGTTTCCCGCTTAGATGCTTTCAGCGGTTATCCCGTCCATACTTAGCTACCCGGCTGTGCCGCTGGCGCGACAACCGGTACACCAGAGGTATGTTCATCCCGGTCCTCTCGTACTAGGGACAAATCCTCTCAAGTCTCATACACCCACGGCAGATAGGGACCGAACTGTCTCACGACGTTCTAAACCCAGCTCACGTACCACTTTAATCGGCGAACAGCCGAACCCTTGGGACCTGCTCCAGCCCCAGGATGTGATGAGCCGACATCGAGGTGCCAAACCTCCCCGTCGATGTGGACTCTTGGGGGAGATCAGCCTGTTATCCCTAGAGTACCTTTTATCCGTTGAGCGATGGCCCGTCCACGTGGGACCACCGGATC